>JAUSPR010000110.1 GCA_030655715.1 Thermoplasmata archaeon | reverse complement strand
TCATTGAGGAGTATATACACTTGAAACACGAAATGTTATCTCAAGATGAGGTGTTAGGAGGGTAAAGGTTATGTGTCCGAAAGACATTCAAGATGATTGGAACATAAGGGGGGCAAATGTGCCTTATCTACAATCGTCAATACTTCATTTCGCTGAATACTTACCTCTTGCGCAAGGTTTAATATTTCATGCAACGATATTGGAGCAGATAAGGTGTGGATGAATGGTTGACAGCGGCGGTTCCCTGGAAGCTTCGATGGTCTTCGAGAAACTTTTCACAGACTACTTGAAAAGCCAGGACGACGAGGTCACAAAAAATTTGCTGTTAAGAAAGCTTGAGCGCCTGAGGAAGGACATTCCCGCTCTTGAGGGCATTCATGTTGAGGATAATTATCGAATTTCCGTGAATATCAGGCAGGGAAGCGAATACCAGGTTGTGCAAAATCTTTCATTGGCATTCGATTCATTGATGGATGTGGTAGCTTTCTCTGCTGGCCAGGAAAAAGCTTTCAAGAACGCGGAATCCATCGTTACAACTGTGATGAAGCAATTTCACGACCCTTTCTCCAGGCTCGGGATTAAGGACCACATATTGAAGGGCGCGATGGCTGAATTCATCCCATCCGGCATCGAAGGCCTGGACAATATTCTGGGAAACGGTTTTCCTCGTTCAGAAATGACACTTCTCCTAGGGCCGCCAGGCACTGCAAAGTACAATTTTGCCTTCCAGTTCCTTGCAGAAGGCCTGAACCGCGGAGGCGCAGGCGTGGCTGTTTTGTCCACAGTCAACGTGAACGAGCTCCGGGAACGCATGTCCAGAATGGGCGTGAACGTCCAGTCGCAAGAAATCAAAGGCAGATTGAAAATTGTGGACTGGTACTCCCAGAAGAGCAGAGCCGTAATCGGCATAGAGGAGCATGGTTCTGTTCTCGTGCCTTCCAAAGACATAGCCAATCTGGGCATTGCCTTTGCCAAGGCTATAGAAGAATTATCTTTCGCTCCGACGTCAAGAGCTGCCGTGGACCTCATAACGCCAGCATTGAATATTTACAGTCTTTCTGATGTCATCGAATTCGTTCGAAGGCAGAAATCCAGATTCCAGGAAAGGGGCATTGCCAGTCTTTTTGTTGTTGAGGAAGGCGCGCATGACGAGCGCGTGATGTCCACTTTGAAGCATTTGGCGGATGGCGTTCTATCGCTGACCATCGATAACCAGGGCCGGATGTTCATCGAAATAGAGTCCATGAGCAATACAAAATACAGAAAAGGCAAGGTCGCGGTACAGTCCAGTTCCAAGGGTCTGTGTGTTACGGAGAACGTGCTTGACGAGGCCAATGCCATCAACGAGCTTTGCACTATTCCGCTGGTGACAAGGGACATTGCCCAGAGATTGGTGGATGCTGGATTCACAGACCTGGAAAAGCTAAGCAATGCCGACCAGTCCGAATTAATGGCAATCAGCCTGGTCAACAAGGAAGTGGCTAAAAGCATCGGCGAATACACAAGAACAGTTGAATATTCGCAATCTGTGCTATCCAGCAGTAGTGAAAAATGGCTCAAGAAAGCCAAGGAACAGGAATCAGCCGGAGACCTCAAGAGGGCCCAGAAGAGCCTTGAACGGGCATTGGAGATAGACCCGAGCAATGCCTTTGCCTGGGTCGAGCTGTCTCAGGTGAAAAAGAAGCTCGGCGAAATTGAATAATCATTCTCGAAATTTGATATATCTAGCTGGGGGGGTATCTGCAATTGCCGAAGTTTACATCATCATTTGCCGTTAATCAAAGAGAAAATTATAAATACTATCCCCCTAATTTTGCCTATTGTAGGAAAAAGCCTACAAAGGAGGACATAATATGAGAAAAGTATACAAGAAGAGAGAAGAAGACGCAGTGTCCCCGGTTATTGCAACCATTTTGATGGTCGCAATTACCGTGGTGTTGGCGGCCGTTTTGTATGTGATGGTCATCGGCATGAGCGGAGGAACAACAGATACTGCACCAGCAGGAGCAGTCACTTTTGACCCAATCAGTGGCACTAGTGAAAAGATAACCTTTGGAACGTTCAGCCCCGTACCAGCACCGATGAACATAAAAGTCATTATAACTAACAACTCGGCTGGCGGAGGCGTAATCGAACTGGTCTTCCCCACAGCTCCTAGTGCTTCTCCCTTCGACATGGGCGCTACTGGTGGAACAGGAACATCAGGATTAGCAGCTACATACACTGACACGAACTTCGCTGGAAACGCAGTCAACGCAGGTGACTTTATAACAGTTACAGGCATTGGTGAACACACTAGTTACACTGTGACCATCTACCACTACGGATCAGACAGCCTTTGCTCAATGGTTGGATCAACTTCTTTCTCAACCCCATAAACTAGAATATAGGGGTCTCATGACCCCTTTAATCTTTTATTTTTGATTTTTTTAAACTTTTTTCATTCTTGATTGGTTAGGCATCCCTGAACTCACAGCGGACAGTTCAGTTTAAAATGTTTCTCATAACAAATTTTATATGCTTAATCAGTATATTAATCGCGTAGGAAGGGCTGTTTATGAAACTCAAATGGAAGGAAAATGCTGTATCGCCAGTCATTGCAACTATTCTCATGGTTGCCATTACGGTGGTTCTGGCTGCTGTCTTGTATGTGATGGTTATTGGCATGACTGGCGATAACAGTACTATGTCACTTGCGCCGGCCGGGAGCTGGCAGGATATGTCGCCGAATTCAAACAATTCTGCAACAATCACCTTCGGAAACTTTCAGCCTGAAGCATCTCCAATGCATATAAAATTATTAATTCAAGATGAAAATGGACATTTCTTCAACCTCACATGGTTCTCCGCCGTTGACACAGAGAATTACACCCTTGCATGCTCTAATGCCAATATCACAGCGTTCTATTTCGACTTCAACCCGGACGGAAACCTCATCGGAGGAGGTGATCACATCACTATCTACGGTCTTGAGCCATTCACTTACTATTATGTGAGGGTATTCCATTATCCAAGCGATTCAATAGTTGAAATGGCCGGTAAAAAATCATTCCAGACAGTTCCATAATGCAATCCTGATTGTACCTCATTTCATATCCAAACATTTGGAAGCCAAGCATCGAACCCCTAACATTCCCTTTTGCCCTCATCTCCAATCATCAGCAGAGGTTCGATTATGCCATCAGACAAATTGAAGAAGGCTAGCTGAATGTCCGTAACCAGACAACCTTTTTCGCTACATTATTTAAATTTGATATTGTTATTTATTGTTCTTTTCAATTACCGAATAGTATAACCCGCGCACAACGCCCAGGCCGGAACCTTCTCGAAGGCAATCCCGCCGGCCTTGCCATTTCCGGAAATGCTTTTCGTGACCACCATCGCCTTGTCCAGATTTCGAATTTCAGCGTATTGCCCGAAGTGGAACCGCCCCTCTCCGCTCAACTTGACCTCTGTTGCTATCTCGGCGTTATCCCCTGTAATGAAATCCACCTCATATCTGGGGCGGCGCCAGAAATAATGCGCATCCAGATGATTCATCACTGCTATTTCATACACCCTGCCAAGGTCTTCCTCGGCTAGGTCATGGCCCTTGAAAGCATAGGTCATGGCAGACGATACAGGATATGCCTTTCGGTGTTTTCTGCTGGAAGACAGCGCACTTCCGGTGATATTGCCAAGGGTCCGGATTATCATGGTGTATTCCAGACGGTTAATGTAAGAGGATACGGTTCGTCTGTCCCGCCCGATGTCAGAGCCCAAATGGTCATAGTTCAGTAATATTCCCGGCTTCTCCGAAATTGCGCGCAGCAAAGCCATCATTGACTCCGGATCTCCAGTCCTTCCATTTTCGAAAAGGTCGCCATAAACTACCCTGCGAACTATGCTTGAAAGCACGTACTCCTTTATCGCGTTTTGACTCTCTTCCAGTGCAATCTCGGGAAACCCGCCAGTTGTCAGGTAATGATTGAAATAAGGGCGCAGTCGCCTTTCTGCCAGAAGATACTCCTTGAGTGCGGAACCTGCCTTCGGCAAATCTTCTCCTCGGAGTTCGAGGTACTCCCTGAAAGACATTGGCAGAAGCACAAGTTCCCTGGCGCGACCGGCCAGGCTCTCTGTGGTTCCGGCCCCCAGCTCGAAGCTCACAGAGCCGCTCAATACAAATTTGATATTGGGGTAAAGGTCATAGTTGCGTTTGACCTGTTCGGCCCAACCCTTGCATTTCTGAACCTCGTCCAGAAACACATAAATTCTTTTCTTGGATTCCAGCGGCGCACCCAGGATCGAATTTCGATACTCATCAAGCAGATTTTGAATGGTGCCGTCCTCCGCGTCAAAGGAAAAATACAGGATTGATTCTGGCTCTACATCATCGGATAGCAGATTGGCTATTGACTGATATAGAAGTGTGGATTTCCCAGTTCTGCGCGGCCCCCTGAGTACAGAAACGTACCTGGACTCGAAAGAAGAAAGAATTTCTGCCAGCATCTGCCTTTTGTAATCCGGTGATAATTCTTTTCTGACCTGCCCAGTATCCCACCAGGGATTGTACTCGATAATTCGGGAGAGATTCATATAAGGACGAATACAACGCACCTATATGTATTTTATGTACGTCACAATGTACGAATAATGCACACATTCGTACAATTCAATGTACGTATCTGACATTTTCCAATCCGAAACCCTAATATTCTATCCTGCTTTATCTGGCATTATCTATCTTAGGTGAGCGCATGCCAAGTAAAAAACCGAAGAGCAATCTCAAAGGGGCCAGGGAGGAATGGGAAAAGTCCGTCAAAGGCCAGAAGGAGCGCCAGGACGAGTTCATTACCACTTCTAGTGTTCCGATAGAGAGTCTTTTCGTGTCCATACCCGTAAGAGTTCAGTCTTCTGAAATTGTCGATTTGTTAATTGTAAATTTGTTAATTGTGGCAGGTAATATGCCGTCCCGTCAATTACCCAATTGAAAATTACCAAATCATTCAATCTACCAAAAGGCACATCTGCCTCCCTTTATGTAGTAGACAATATCTACAATATTGAGGGAATACCCATGTACGAAGTAGAAACTAAGAAACTGGAAAAGAAGAACGCAATCGAA
>JAUSPR010000106.1 GCA_030655715.1 Thermoplasmata archaeon | reverse complement strand
AGGTTTGGATGGAAAATACCACAAAGACGGGAAGATCGAGTTGACACGTCTAATTTCTGCACAACTCTATGGCACAATATGTTCTGGGCAGGAGAAAATTAATTCTGTCCCACAGCCATCTTTTACGATGAACTAATATGATACTTGAACTATTTTTGATTATCATTGGTCTGGCCTTGCTCCTGAAGGGCAGTGATATTATTGTGGATGCTGCAAAGGCACTTTCTAAAAAATACAACCTTTCGCACACAGCCATTGGACTCACGCTGATTTCATTAGGTACTTCACTTCCTGAAATTACAACAAATCTCTATGTTGGCACAAGAATTAGTGCAGGCGCGGATGTCAGCGGCATAGCAGTGGGTCTGATAATCGGCAGCCAGGTAACACAGATCACCCTCATTCTTGGTACTGTAGCCCTTATCGGGACAATGTATGCGAAGAAGCATACATTCAAGAGAGAAATCCCAATGCTATTTATTGCTCTGGGCGCACTCTGGCTATCTGCATTGGATGGTTATGTTCACCCCATCGAGGCTTTGGGCCTGGTCTCCATTTACCTTGTGTATCTGGCCTTTTTAAACAGAGATCATAACATGTCCAAAATATCAAGCATGAAATAAAACACAAGAAGAAGCAGCACATAAACGCTTACAAACAAATAGCCATTGCTGCCTTCGGCCTGGCTTTGCTTATTTTAGGAGGTAAATTTGTAGTTGATAATGCTGAAGCACTTGCTACCGAATTTCGAGTTTCCCAATCACTTATCGGCATACTGATTATCGGGCCGGGCGCGGCATTGCCAGAACTGAGCGTGGCAATCTCAGGCATACGGAAGAAAGCGTCCGGTATCTCTCTCGGAGCACTTCTTGGCTCAAATATTACCGACCCCTTGCTCTCATTCGGACTGGGCGCGATGGTTGCCGGCTATACTTTCGAGTCATCGCTACTGGCATTTGATATTCCATACTGGCTCATGGCAACGGCTGTTGCTTCGCTGTTCATCTGGACTGGCCGGAGAATCGGCAGGCAGAATAAACTGGAAGGCCTCACGCTGGTGGTTATATTCATTTTATTTGTGGTTCTGAAGATATTCATGTTCAACTAATGATATGGTAAATTAATTATTTCACAAGCACCTACTTGCCCTGTGAAATAATGTCTTCAAAAAAGCAAAGATGTTTCTGGGCCAGCGGCGATGATTTCTACATCAAATACCATGACGAGGAGTGGGGAGTACCCCTGCATGACGACAGGATGTTATTCGAGTTCCTCATTCTGGAGGGATTTCAGGCTGGATTGAGCTGGCACTGCATCCTGAAGAAGCGGGAAAATTTCCGAAAAGCATTTGACAACTTCGACCCAATCAAGGTCTCCAAATATGGCGAGAAGAAAATTGAGGCCCTGAAGTTGGATGCCGGAATAATCCGGAACAGGCTGAAAATTTTGGCGGCAGTTTCCAATGCTCAGGCCTTTCTTATAATCCAGAAGGAGTTTGGCTCGTTCGACAAATATATCTGGGGCTTTGTCAAGAACAAACCGATACATAACAAATGGAAATCCGGAAAAGATATTCCTGCGAAAACGGAACTCGCGGAGAAGCTGAGTAAAGACCTGAAGGCTCGCGGGTTCAAATTTGTCGGACCGACCGTGGTCTATGCACACATGCAGGCCACCGGAATGGTGAACGACCATTTGACTAGCTGTTTCAGATGGAGGGAGGTGCAGGAATGAAGGCCGAATTGATTGCGCCCTGCGGAATGAACTGCAATGTCTGTTCAGCATATCTGGCATATGACAGAGACATCCCGAAACGGAAGGGTAATATCAAGTGTATTGGCTGCCGTCCAAGGAACAAAAACCCTCTTCGGGGGTGAATGTTCACTATTAACCATAGAAAAGGATATGAGACTGGCAATGTATAATTTCTAGTACGAGAACAAACAATGCGCTTTCGTCAAAAAGCGGTGCCCGGATAATTTGAAGCTCCTGAAAGGTGAGGTCAAATATTGTTTTGAATGTGATTTGTTCCCCTGCGAGCACCTTGAGAAGCTCGACGCTAAATATGTGATAAAATACAATACCAGCTTCATTGAAAATCTGAATTACATCAAGAAACATGGCGAGAAAAAATTCCTGGCCAGGGAAAAACGCAAATGGAAATGCAAGGAATGCGGCGGCACAATCTGCATTCACAACAAGAAATGCTATGACCATGAGTATATTGAAACCTGGAAGGGATAAACAAGCAGGCAATCCCAGGGAATTCCATTGCAGTCATTATATCTCAGTTCATACATTTACTACATGAAATGAAACGAGAATGGGTAGACAATTATCAACCATCGGAAGGCGAGATTCTCCTGGTCAGCCTTGTGGTATTCTGCGTACTGGCAGCCGTGCCTGTATTATTCATTTTTTTCTCAATGGTCAAGGGCAGTGATTTCGATTTGGGGCCGGTCTGTTGCACAACCCTGCTCCTGCTAAGCCTGGTAGGTTTTGTGATATGCTGGAGCATCACGCGCGGCGTGTACAAGCAGGTCACCAGGGTCGGTTTCGACCAGGACGGCATAATGCTCAGCCACAGGTCCAAGGTATCCACTATACTCAAATGGGATGAGATTAGGAACCTCACCAGATTGGAGAATCAAACAAGAAAGGAATACCAGATAAGCTACTTGAATAAGGTATCTGGAATCCTGACATTTGAGAATATCGATGCCAAGATTGCTCACATGATAATTGCCAGGAAGAAGCTTGCCTCCATTCCCGAGGACAGACGTTTCTGCCCAAGATGCGGCAAGCAAAATGAAGGCCTTGAGTTCTGCCTGGACTGCGGAACAAGCTGGGATTAGTGGAACGCTCGGCAATTACTCATAACTCAGATTACTTACAAACGCCTGTACCAATTCGTTTAAATATTATACCAATCAGCGTACCAATCTCATTATAAACTATCACCCTAAATTGCATTCTCGGTGATATGAAATGACCTACTGCTCTCATTGCGGACTGATTATAGAGACCTATGATTGTCCTGTGTGCGGCTTCAAGAATTACAGGCCGGAGAAGCCGGGAGAAATTGTGCCGAAGAAAATTCCTGTGCCGAATTTATCAGAACCTGTTATGCCAGTTCATGATATAGCCTATTCTCATAATTGTCCAAAAAAATCGGCTCACATGCTTGCTGGCGGTATCGGAGCCTTCATAATGGCCATTGCGGCCATCATTCTTGGCATCCTACGTTTAGGCAATGTTGCCTCCGTAT
>JAUSPR010000105.1 GCA_030655715.1 Thermoplasmata archaeon | reverse complement strand
AGGTTTGGATGGAAAATACCACAAAGACGGGAAGATCGAGTTGACACGTCTAATTTCTGCACAACTCTATGGCACAATATGTTCTGGGCAGGAGAAAATTAATTCTGTCCCACAGCCCGGCTCTTCTGGGTCCGATTATATCACTAATAAGGTCCGATTTAAGTTGAATGTCTGTATCTCTGGCTTTGAGGGGTGGAAGTTCCATCTTCCAATAATCTCTGATCAACTCATTCAGACTTTCATTCATGAATGTACATTACGTCAATTGTATTTAATGATTTGCACGCATATTGTTAAATGTGTTTAACGTATCGTCACTATACTTCTCGTATGTCCGGTCTCTTTTCATCCTACCGCGACTCTGTGCACAGCCCGCCCAGGGAACTTGTCCACGTCATGCCGCAGCACCGCGATATGTTCTCGCTCGGGCCGGGTTAGGTAGTCCGCCACTGTCATTATCCTGTATTTGCCAATCAGTGCCAGCAGCAGCTCCGAGTATTTCTCCAGGGTGAAGTCCCTGCCCCTTCCCGCACCGTTCCAAACCATAGTTTGGATGCCGATAAAAGCGGGCGCGCTCCCGGCCGTCGGCCGCCCCAAGTCAATTAAGAATCTCATCTGGCGACAATATTCTGTTCCGGATATAATATGGTTTGCACATAACATATGGTCAAACATCACAACAAAGTTTATTTACTACAACTCATATTACGTTATCATGGAAAAATCAAAACAAGGACATACAACTTATAACAATATTTCAAGGAATGAATCTGTCATGCTGGGCCTCATCGAGGAAAGCGACATGCCTGTGTTCGACGTTGATGATGTCCGCGCACTCACGAAATGGGAGGGCAGCAGGATGCACAATACGCTCCATTCCCTAGAGAATAAGAACCTGATTACCAGGATTAGGAGGGGGCAGTATACCCTGACCGATTGGGTGAACGAAAGACTTTTCGAGATTGCCACGGAAACCGTGAAGCCCTCTTACATCAGTTTCTGGACCGCTCTCGCGTATTACGGATTCACTGAACAGCAGCCCGTGGCGGTGCAAATTGTATCGGTAAGTCAGTCAAAGCAATTCCGGATTGGTCACCACTTGGTGGAACAGACCACATGGCGGCCAAATAGATTCTATGGGTACAGGAAGGAAGGAAGGTTCGTCATTGCTGAGAAGGAGAAGACCCTGGTCGACTCTCTGTACCAGCCGGAAAAATGCGGCGGGCTGGATGAGTACGCGAAGTGCCTGAGGAACTCTTGGGACCAACTGGACAAGCAATTATTTCTGGAGTACATCCTGAGATTCGAAAACAGGTCAATGGTGTCCAGGTTCGGTTATCTTATCGAAACACTCGATCTGGATGGAATGAACGGGGTGCTTGAAAAACATGCTGCCGCAGGATATGTCAAACTAGATTCGCGCGGAACTGATAACACCACGTACAATCATAAATGGAAGGTTATGGTCAATTCCAGACTGGAGGCCGAACCATGATATCCAGAATCCAGCTTCGCAAAATTGGGAGAAGCACCGGGCTGAATCTCTACCAGCAGGAAAAGGATTACGCGCTCAAGCTGTTCCTCTACAACTATTTTCAGAGGTTTGAGGGCGCTGTGTTCAAGGGCGGCACATGCATAAAATACATGTTCGGGACCCGCAGGTTCAGCGAGGATCTGGATTTCAACCTACTTGCCCAACCTTCCGATTTCAGGGCGGAGGTGAAGCGGACCTTGAAGGCTATGGAATTGGTTGGCCTCGCTTCCGGTTTTCTCAGGGAAGAGATATTCGCGGATTCATACACCTGTGAAATATGGTTCCACGGGCCGCTGTATGACGGAAAGGACCAGAACAGGAACAGATTCAGGATAGATGCTGGAAAGAGAACCGGTCTGGAAAGGGACCCGCAGTGGCGTTTTATGGTCTCGGAATATCCTGAAACGAGAGAGCGATTTCTGGTATGCATGATGCACGAGGAAGAAATCCTGGTTGAGAAGATGCTTGCCCTCCAGGAGAGACGGAAAGGAAGAGACCTGTACGATGTGTGGTTCCTTCTGGAGAGCGGAATGCGGTTCGACCTGGCGTTGTACAAGAAAAAGGCCGGAAACAAGGAAAGGAAGGGCTTGGTATCCCGCGAGGAATATGAGAGAGATATGCGGAAGTTGACCAACATTCTGCCGCCTTATGGACAGTTAAAAACGAAAGTGGAGGCTGTGCTGAAAAAATTGTGAACATGCCGGATGCCCCATGTCGAATAATACTCTCATAGTGTCCCCGCTCCCCATTGCGCCCGCCCCCTCATCGGCGCCGCCGCGTGTAACAGCGCCTCGCCCGCCCCGTCGCTCGCTGCCATTTCCTGCCATGTGTCTCACCATTTGGTTTCCTGTATAATATGTTTCGCCCCTATGACCGATATATGACTGTGTCAACCTGAACTTGATACTGTACTTTCAACTTTCTATGGCCGTGTAGGCACAATGGAGTGCCCAGCGACCCGTTTCATACCGGGCTATTTGTTGTCCGATTCTAGGTAATGGAGTCAAAATCCGTTCTTACCCTTCCAATGTCTTCAAATTTCATATTGGTAATAATTAATTTCAGCTCGACTAGGAATTCCTCGGCACTCGTCAGCATGGCCCTGGCTGAATCCTCCGATTGATTGGTTGCGACGTAATATTGTGCGTCAATCCTACCCTCTTTCCCCCTTGAGATTATGCCAAACAAATCCTCCCGTCCGAACAGCTGCTTGAAGACCAAGATTGAACTGGCATGGTTTTCAGACTTTATTCCGCATTTGAAGAGAAGCGCCAGCAATGAATTGTACATAGTGTAATATGACATCTGTATAGAGTTTTCGAAGAGTTCGTTTTCGAGCAACAACCTTGACGACCTCAGGCAATCATCAGCCTTTTTCAGATAAGAACTGCAAATTTCCTCCGATGGTTCGACCAATTCAAGGATCCTGTCCGCCTTTAGTCTACTTAAAAAGCTCGATTTTCTCATAATATCTCTCCACCCCTTTAATAATGACATGGTTTTTAATGATTTCTTTGATCAATAACGATTCCGTTTCAAATTCACCTATTTTAACCTGGACCTTTGAATTCACCAATTCCATTTTGGATTTGACCTGCATGTCAGAAGTTTCGACATAGACATCGATATCGCTGTCTTTTTTTGCAATGAATTTTGCATGGCTTCCAAAAAGAATTACCATCGCAGCATCGGTTTTTGCCAGCATCTCTTCGAGGATGATGTTCAATTTGGGATAGGTTTGCAAGAGTTTTATGAACTTGTATCGTTCAGCGTTAAACAGATAATTTTTAGCCTGGAACCCTTTCTTTATGAATATAACCTTGTTTTTCCCCTCCATTTTGAAATCCAGGACATTCTCCATAACCATTTCATTCACTCGTCTGTACACAGTAGAATGTGGCACACCCAGTTCCTGAGCAATTTTTCTCACATGCATTCTGCCTTTCAACAATACCAGCATTATTTCCAGAGAGATATTGTCCTGATTTTGAACCATGTGTCCTAATATCGAATCATTATATATAAAGTTATCTATTTCCGGTGCTCATTATTTACAATCCTCCGCACAATCTCCCCGGTCACATCAAACATCTCCATCGTTTTCCGCCCCACGCCCAGCGCCTTCTCAACCACATCCAAATCCAGCGCGTCCGTCCGCACCAGTGCCCCGGTCTTCTCCATCGCAATTATCGGCGGCAACCGAGAAAAAGGGGAGATGAAAACCGAAGCCACGCCCAAAACAGCCGCTTCCTTCGCCATCGTCGCACCTTCGCCAATATACCCGGATGAAAACGCCAGCAGGGAGTGCAGATCCTCAGGCGCGGTAACAGCCACGCACCCGGCAGGAACAGTGCCGCCCCCTTCCATGCTTGCAACGACCTGGCCGCGTTTTAGCAGCCACGTAACAAGTTCGGATTTCTGGTCCGCAGAAAGTCCGCGAACACCGGAGTCGTGATGCGCGCCCCAGGTGATGAACCGGATAATGTAATAAGGCGTAGACAGCCCGTACCGCTCCATAACAGCCTCGTTCGGCGTGAATACAGAGGAATGCAGATACGCCATCTCCCCTTGCACCCTTGATAAGTCTTTTGCCGCGCAAACAGCCCGGAAAGGCTCTCCGGCGTCACAACCGACGTAGCGCGTGCAACTGAAATACGATTAACAAACTTGCCGCCGGGCGTGTCAGTAAACAAAACGCACGGCTTCCGCAACTTAACAGCGGCCGCGGCAACATAGGGATTGTGCACGCCCACCAGCTTGTCCGCGCCGAACTCACGCGCGGTCTTCGTCAGGAACCTGCTGGCCAGCACCAGGTTCATAGGCCGCCACCCGTCAGGCCGAACAATATAAGGTATGCCATACGCAGAAAGCAGTTTCAAAGTAACATCCTTCTCCCGCGCCGTAACAATAACAGAATGCCCGCTCTCTTCCAGCTCCCGAATCGCATGCCGGAAGACATGCACATGCGCGGGATGTCCCATGTCGAATAATATCTTCATCACTGGCATTATCGACATTCCTGTATAATAGAGTTTGCGCGTGTTGAATTCGGTCAATGGCATCATGTGCCGCAGAATTCGACCATGGCACGGGAACATTTGATTGCTGAATTGAGTGGCCATGCTACTCGTATTATTTTAAGAACGATTGGTGAATTCAACAACTAAATCACAGCAAATACGAGAATTCGCCCTGAGTAAGCAATATCGAAACAATCTCTCTCACGAGAAAGGCCGGTAATCAGCATTCTGGGAACAATAAGATTACCGGAAGACATGCACATGCGCGGGATGTCCCATGTCGAACAGAATTCTCATAGGTTATCTTTATTCATTAACTCATATAATATAGTTCGCCTTTCGGGTAAGAGTTCAGTCTTCTGAAGTTTGCACGTGGGATTGTAGATTTGTTAATTGTAAATTTGTTAATTGATGCGCAAACTACCAGCCCCTTAAAATTGTAGATTTGTTAATTGTAAATTTGTTAATTGTTGCTGGGATAAAGACGGCCCGTCAATTACCAAATTGAAAATTACCCGATTTAAAATAGCCATCCGTCAATTATT
>JAUSPR010000104.1 GCA_030655715.1 Thermoplasmata archaeon | reverse complement strand
CTTATCTTCTTGTTCTCTCTGACATATGCCAGTATCCATTCGCTCCTGTCTTCTTCGGATTTGCTTCGGATTTGCTTCGGATTTGCTTCGGATTTGCTTCGGATGTCCCGATGGAACACGGCACTGAAAAAAGAACCTATCTCAAAATCGATTCCGAGATTGTATTCCTTCATCGATTTTCTCATCCGTTTGATGCCAGAGCCAGCTTTTTCCACCAGGCCGAGCCTGTGAACCATGTCGGTCAAGAGCGGATTTCTCTGGGCGCTCCGTTTTCCCAGGTCCTCTTCCGGAAACAACAGCTTTCCTGGGTTCACTATCTCCACCCGCTCGGGGCTGATGTGTATCTGGATGTTCGAGGAATAGAGATAATCCCTGTGTATCATCGCGTTTATGATGGCCTCCCGCAGGCCCTCCTTCGGAAGTTCCAGCTTGGTGGTATGTTTCAGGTCGTCGATGATTATGGCCGTGTTTAGCTTTGACAGAAGATAGTTGTAGGCCTCGTTCAGATTGGAGACGAAGTCGCCAGAGAACTCCTTCGAATCGATAATCTCGGTCTGCTCTTTATCGGCATACAGGAAGCAGGCCACCGTCGCATTGGGGAAATAGAATTTTATATCCTTGGAAAAGAGCAGAACGCCGCAGTTGTTCAGCCTGCCGTTGGTCAGCAGGTTCAGATTGCCCAGAATATGCTCTTTTGACAGGTCGCCGTCCAGTCCGGCTTCCTTCCTGAATCCAGCAAATGCGTCTTCCGAAAAATCCTGGTCTTTGAAATCAACGGTGTTTCTCTCGAAGGAGATGAGGTTCTCCTTCTGGAACAGCTCTCTGATCTCATCCCTGTTAAGCTGCTGGGAGTTCGCGCCGTACCTCAGATAGAAGTGGCCGTTGATGGTGTAAGGCTTGTCCTTTCCCTCCGGGACGTATATCACCACCAGATCCTTAACCTGCTCGACCCGGACATTGAAGGCGGGGCTCATGTTCCTGGCGATGTCCTGAATCTTCGACCTGTTGGCATTGGTCAGCTTGTAGCCTTTAATGTCGCTGGTCTTGTCATCAACACCGATTATGATTCTGCCGCCGGAGGAGTTGGCGAAGGCGCAGATGTCCTTTCCAATGGTACTGCTCAGCGACTCCTTCAGCTCGATGGTGTAGCCCTCGCCGGTTTTCACGACATCAACAAGTTCTCCGTAGTTCATGTCTCAACACCCAGTTGTTCTTCTATCATGATTTCAAATTGCCTGGAGATAAGCAACCCCTTCTTCTTGCAATGCTCTTTGTATTTGTCGTATAAATCGGAATCCACACTCAAAGTGACGTTTCTTGACGGCATATTATCACATTCACGGGTAAATGTATGCATTGTTATTTAAATGCATATCGTCCGTAACTCCCCCTCACTCCGGTTATTGAAAATTTAGGCGGACTTTGTTCGCCGTTTAACCTCTGTTATGCCGGGTTGCGCAGCAATCTGGTCGTCGTTCCTCTCGTTTCGGTTAAACGAAGACAAGCCCCGTTTCCGTTGGTGGTTCAGGTTTCCTTTCCTCTGGGAAGGAGAATTGGGGATTTCGGATAACGGGTGGGGACATGCGACGTTGCCGAAGGCAATTTGCGCGGAAGGGGTGCAACCCCTGGAGCCTCATAGCCGCATGTTAAAGGACCCGACCGAAGGGAGAGCGCAGCGGGGCACGGAGCGAAGCGGAGTGAGTTTTTCGTCTCCGAAAATCATCCTGCCGCCGTAGTTTTTTCTTTCGCTCAATGGGGGGTTCACTACACATTCCTTATTTGCCTTCCAACCTTCTGGTGCTCCTATCTTCCGCTAGTATCTTCATTTGTTTAATAGCAATCTGGTTCAAACGTGTCAACCGCTCTGTTTGTTTCAATCCTTCATTGATAAATACAGAATTCAAATTTTCAAGGTTGGCCAGGCAGACAAGTTGAGATATATTGGCATAATCACGAATGTTTCCTTCTTTATCGGGATTTTCTGCCCTCCATTGTGCAGCCGTTTTTCCAAAGAGTGCCATATTAAGTATATCCGCCTCGGAAGCATAAACTTGGTTAACTTGCTGTTTATTCAATGTGGTTGGAATCAAATTTTCTTTGATGGCATCGGTATGGATTCGATAGTTAATCTTGGCAAGGTTTCGACGAACATCCCAACCCAATTGTTTCTGTTCTTCTTCCTTTAGGCGTTGAAACTCCATTATCAAATAGATCTTGAACTCCGCGCTGATCCACATACCGAATTCAAAAGCAATATCTTTGTGTGCATATGTGCCCCCATAGCGTCCCGTTCTTGCTTTGATACCGATGGCATTTGTTTTTGCTACCCATTCTTTCACACTGATTTTGTAACTGTGTAACCCAGCCTTGCTTCTAATTGTGGCAAATTCGCCATAATTAAAATCGGGATTATGTATCACTTCCCAAATACCTAAAAATTCAACGGTATTTCTATTTCTAAGCCAGTCGGATATAAAGAATTCTCCGTCCTTGGCTTTTATCATATCTGTTAAGGATATGTAATCATCATCAATTATTGTGATATTCTTACCTTGAACTGATATTATGCGGTTTTTCTTTGCCATCAATCCGTCTCCATATCATATAGTAACTGGAAGATACTATATACAGACAGGCACTTTTAATTCTTTGCTTTTCCCGCTTTGGTGAACCCCCCTTAGAGCAAGAAAAAATTTGGGCGGACTCTGTTCGCCGTTTAACCTCTGTTATGCAAGGTTGCGAAGCAATCTGGCACATTTCTGTTTCTCCGTTCCGTGTTGGTTAAACGAAGGCGGCAGGATGAGATGATTTTCGCTTGCTCTAGATTTTTATATAGAGGAGACGATAAATTTTGGCAAACTCCTATTAAGCGTAGCTCTGCTTCGCTTATTTGGAGTTATCTGGGTTATTGCGAAGTTATTTATATTTTCTTCTTCCTCCTCCCCCGCATGCCCTTCTCCCCCATAAACGTCACCCCGGCCGAGCGATACGCCCTCATCGCCAAGCTCGTCGAGGAAGTGAAGCTCCGCAAGTATTCTCCAAAGACCGGCCGCCTGTACGTTTCCATGGTCAGGCGTTGGCTGCTCTCAGGGGATTCCGCCAGGGATTTCATTCTGTCTTACTCGGATGCCAGCGCATCCACAATGCGGGTGGCCAACTTTGCGCTGCGGTTCTTTTTCGAGAATGTACTGCGGGAGCAATTCCCCATGGATATTCCGCTGGCCGGGAAGGATGCCAAGTTGCCCACGGTGCTTTCCAGGGACGAGGCGAAAGCCATGCTGTCCGGGACTGAGAACGTCAAGCACCGCGCCATAATCGGGGCGCTGTATTACGGGGGGCTGCGGCTGTCCGAGGCCATCAACTTGACGTGGGAGGATCTGGACTTCGGCAGGATGCTGGTCCAGGTGAAGCAAGCCAAGGGCCGGAAGGACAGGGTTGTTTTCCTGCATCTGGAATTGAAGAATCTGCTGGACGCCCACAATTCGGATAACCGCGAGGGCCTGGTTTTCGTTTCCGGCTATTCCGGCGGGAAGTACAATCCAAAGACCGTGCAGCTGGTGGTGAGAGAAGCAGCCGCCAGGGCCAAAATAAAGAAGCATGTGACGCCCCACACCCTGCGGCATTCCTTCGCCACGCATCTCCTTGAGGGGGGCGCGGACATCCGGTACATCCAGAAACTTCTGGGCCACAAGGACCTGAAGACCACCCAGATATACACTCATGTGGCTGAAACTGACATGGCCAGGCTGGCACGGATGCTCTGACAACATAGGTTAAATATTCTCATTCCCTTCTCCGCGCCATGGAGTACCTGACCCTGGCCGAGACCTACCAGAGAATCGAAGCCACCAGCAAGCGCCTGGAGATGGCCGACATTCTTGTCGAGCTTTTCAAAGTTGTCCCCGCAGGAGAGATAGAGAAAGTCGTTTTGCTCACCCAGGGCAAGCTGGCCCCGGACTTCAAGGGCATCGAACTGGGCATCGCGGAGAAACTTGCGCTCAAAGCGATATATGAAGCTACACGTGTCAACGAACCCGAAATTCAGCAAATGTGGCTCCGCGACGGCGATCTGGGGAACGTAGCCTTCGAGGCAGTGTCAAGGAAGAAACAAACTTCGCTTTTCACAGAAAGCCTTTCGGTGGACATGGTCTTCGCCAACCTGGAGCAGATTGCCGGTTCTTCCGGCCCCGGTTCCCAGGACATGAAATTGAAGCTCCTCGCTAAGATGATGCATGATTCCTCGCCGGTCGAGGCCAAGTACATTGCCCGAACACTGGCCGGTAAATTGCGGTTAGGCATCGCGGACATGACCCTAATCGACGCGCTGGCTCTTACATATTCGACCAAGGAGAACCGCGATAAAGTCGAACAAGCATACAATACCTGCTCGGATCTGGCCAGGGTTGCGTCCCTTCTCGCTGAAAAGGGCATTGAAGGTCTTGATGAGATAAAGCTGGAAGTCGGCATCCCACTCAGGGCCATGCTGGCTGAAAGGCTGCCTGGCATTCCAGATATACTGGAAAAGCTTGGAGGCAAATGTGCCTTCGAGTACAAGTATGACGGACTGCGCATCCAGGCCCATATCACGAAAACGTCAGTTCAACTTTACACGCGCCAGCTTGAAGACGTAACAAGCCAATTTCCGGATCTGGTGAAGATGCTGGCAAGTGCATTCAAGGCCAAGGAAGCTGTGCTCGAAGGCGAGTGCGTCCCCATTGACACCAATACCGGGGAAATGCTGCCTTTCCAGACTGTGAGCCGTCGTCGAGGCAGGAAGTATGAACTTACGTCAGCAGTCAACGAATTCCCAGTCATGTTATACCTTTTCGACTGCCTCTACAAGGACGGGAAGGATTACACCCAGACCCCTTACACGAATCGACGGAAAAAATTAAAGACCTGCATCAAGGAAACTGACAGGGTGAAGCTTGCCGAAGTGCTGATAACTGACAGCCCTGAGGAGGCCGAGGAATTCTTCCAGAAGGTAATTGGCAAGGGCGGCGAGGGTATAATGGCAAAATCCCTGGCTGACGATTCGTTCTACCGCGCAGGCTCAAGAGGCTGGAACTGGATAAAGTTCAAGCGCGATTACAAGTCAGAGATGAATGATACTGTCGATTTGGTCGTGGTTGGCGCGTTCTCCGGAAAAGGCCGCAGGGCCGGCGGTTACGGCGCATTGCTGATGGCCACATATAACCCCGAAGAAGGTAAATTCGAAACCGTTACAAAACTGGGCACCGGTTTCGATGACGCAATCCTAGCAGCTCTTCCCGAGTTGCTGGAACCACATCTTAGCCAAGGCATGCATCGATTGGTGAACTCCAAAATGCAAGCTGATTTCTGGTTCGAGCCGGCAATGGTCATGGAGGTGAAGGGCGCGGAAATCACGCTCTCCCCTATCCACACATGCGCCTGGGACATGGTGCGGAACGGCTCCGGCCTGGCAATTCGGTTCCCTCGATATACTGGCAAGATAAGGCAGGACAAGCCCCCTGAAGAAGCGACCACGACCGCGGAGATGCTGTCCCTGTACGAAATGCAGCTGAAGTGATAGCTTCCAGTAATTAATATTATTACAATATATATCTATTAATATTTTAAATGGCGATAAATTTCAAAAGCATATTTATAATGCTCGCGTCTATCTCCCCTGGAGGACAAAATGCTGAAGAAACACCAGGACGCATTCGGCCGCGGAATCTATGATTATTACCATGGCGAACATGTGGACGAGGTAATCGAGCGCGATGACGGTTACATCGATGTATCCGATGGTCCCGTCTCGTACCTTGCCAAGTTCGAGGACTGGCCCCAGCATCAGCAACGGGCGATTCGCCATTCCAAAGGCCGGGTTTTGGACATTGGCTGCGGCGGAGGAAGGCACTCGCTGTACCTCCAGAACCAGGGCATGGACGTTCTGGGAATCGACAACTCCCCTTTCGCTCTGAAGACCTGCCAGGAGCGCGGTCTGAAGAAATCCAAGCTCATGGACATCACCCAGATAACGAAAAAGTTGGGAACATTCGATACAATCGTCATGATGGGAAATAATTTCGGTTTATTTACCAACCCCAAAAGGGCTAAGTGGCTCCTGCGAAAGTTCAGGAACATGACCTCGCCGGACGCTTACATAATCGCCGAGACAATGGACATATATCAGACCGAGGCGAAGCATCATTTGGATTACCAGGCATGGAACCGCAAACGCGGCAGGATGTCTGGACAAGTCAAAATTCGCGTCAGATACCTGAATTACTGCACTCCGTGGCTCGATTATCTCATGGTCTCCAAGCCCGAGCTGGAGACCATACTTGAAGGCACAGGCTGGAAGGCCAAGAAATACATCAATGGAAAAAGCGGCATTTACTGCATGATACTGGAAAAGGAGGCCTAAACCATGGATATGATAATTCTGAACCCCAAGGGAAGAGCGGTGAGCGTTTTAGCCGGCATATTTTGGGCAATTTGTCTGGTCATGCTATTGGTGCGCGGAAACTGGAGCATCGGCCCTGTCCTGCTGATTGTCCTGTTCAGTCTTTTGCTGGCCTTGACCGGAGTAAGGTTAATCCAGGAGTGGAAAGAGGACGGAGAATGGTTAGATTGAGCCAGCCCTCTGGGGGATGGGGAATAAAGAATGAGTGCTGAATTTGACGGAAGATTTTATCCGCTGGCCTGGAATGATTCCTATACTAAGAAAGGCACGCAGTGGAGAGGCCATTTCGATTTATCTGGATATTCTGAATTTCTCGACCTCACAGGCAATGTCCTGGAACTCGGCTCGGGCGACGGTAATACCGCCAGCGAGCTTGCCAAACATTGCCTGAATCTTGTCTGCATTGACATTGCCAGAAGCTCGTTCGAGACTCTGTCAATGAAAAATTCACGGTTCGGCAAAGCAGTTGCCGATGCCCGCAACCTCCCGTTCAAGGACAATTCATTCAAAGCTATTTTTTCCAGGCATGTCCTCACTCACATGATTCCGGGCGATGATATTGCCATGCTGGCCGAGATGAAACGCGTGCTGGCACCCAAGGGCATGGCCTTAATCGAGGTTTTCACACCGGGAGATATGCGCTCCGGCAAGGGCCAGGAGATATTTCTGCACACCTTCTTGAGGGACGACGGCCTGGTATGGCGATTCTACATGGGCCAGGAACTTGATGACCTCGTCAGGAAGGCCGGTCTTGAAGTAAGGCATTTCCAGCTTCTGGAGAGAAAGGTAAGACATGACGGCCAGATATACAACAGGGAATCGATATTGATGATGGTTTCGAAGTCCTAGAAAATCCTTGCATCAACAACGACGTGCCAGACTCCCGGTGAATAGGACTTCCGTTTTTTTCTTTGAAATGATTTTCTCCGCTGGTTCGGGTCGACAAAGAAAAAAATGGCGCTAAATAAGAAATCTCCCCTCACCTGCTCAAAAATCATGATATTGTCACGTCCACAACGACGTGCCAGACGCCCGGCGAATATGACTTAATTTTTCGTATTTCAATTATCTCTGCCTCTTTTTCCGCGTCCCTGGCCGCTTCTTTCATCCTTTCAATCGGTCGGGAGGGCATTAATCGTTCGGGGCATGTCTCGTGGTAATGGATTGTTCCTTTTCCTCTGAGTATCCTCATG
>JAUSPR010000095.1 GCA_030655715.1 Thermoplasmata archaeon | reverse complement strand
GGTAAAACTAGAACGTTCAAATGCCGAATTGGAACAGTTTGCCTATGTTGCCTCTCATGACTTACAGGAACCCCTCCGTATGATTTCAAGTTATTTACAGCTATTAAACCAACGATACAAAGATAAACTGGATTCTGATGCGGACGAGTTCATAGATTTTGCGGTTGACGGAGCCAATCGTATGCAGAAAATGATAAATGATCTGCTGACTTATTCTCGTGTTAACACAAAAGCTAAACCGTTCGTTCCGACGAATTGTGAAGAGGTGATGAAGTGGTGTCTCAACAACCTTCAGTTAGCCATAGAAGATAGTGGTGTTGTAGTTACCAACGACGCTCTTCCGGTGATAATGGCAGATGATTCACAACTAACCCAGTTGTTCCAGAACCTGATAGGCAATGCCAGTAAATTCCACCGCGATGATAATCCGAAGATTCATATATCTGCAAAGGAAAAAGAAGATGAATGGCTGTTCTCGGTTAAGGATAATGGAATTGGCATGAGGCATGAGGACCACGATAGGATATTCAAAATATTCAGCCGCCTCCACAATAAAACAGACTATCCTGGCACAGGCATCGGCCTATCGGTTTGCAAGAAGATAGTGGAGCGCCACGGTGGACGGATCTGGGTGGAGTCCGAGCCTGGAAAGGGCTCTACATTTTACTTCACGATTCCCAAAAAGACTAGATGAACAACTAGCGGGAAGAAGTACCACGACAGCGCTTCAGTGCCCTGAATGAGTATTGAGGAACATGACGAAGGATGCGTCCCTGTGGAAGCAGAGTTAGTGTCAAACAGTCAAGAACCATCTGGTCTTTAGGCCTGAGATGAATTGACCGAGGACACGGATATAGCAAGAAAACGCCGCCATGCACCGTTCAAATTATTGCATTCGAAATCAAAGCTAAACCGCTTTGATAATTTAGGTGCATGGCCTATACTTGGAAACTTCCAGCCTGGCAACAAACGCCAGCTCCTTTATGGGCTGGTAGTTTACGGGTGGACTCTACCTTCTACTTCCTTATCAGCCCTGATAACGGGGGCTTTAGGGTTTAAATAATCCAAAGGCATATTTGTTTTAATATGACCCAGAAGGTGAATAATATGACTGCAAGATACATAAGTAAACCTGTGGAAATTCTGTTGGTGGAAGACAACCCCGGCGATGTGCGCCTGACACAAGAGGCGTTCAAAGAGGGCAAGTTGCAGAATAAATTGAGTGTGGTAAATGACGGTGAAGAAGCCATGGCCTTCCTGCGCAGAGAAGGCCAGTATGCAGACGCACCTCGACCGGACATCATACTGCTCGACCTGAATATGCCGAAAAAGAATGGTAGTGAGGTACTGGCCGAAATCAAAAATGATCCCAACCTGAAACGCATTCCTGTGGTTATACTCACAACTTCGAAGGCGGAAGAGGACATTCTCAAAACCTATGACCTGCATGCGAACTGCTTCATCACCAAGCCTGTCGACCTGAACCAATTCATGGTCATCGTGAAGTACATCAAGGATTTCTGGCTCAGTATTGTAATGCTGCCATCAGGTGCGTGAAATGATTGAGATACTCAATATCCTGTTAATCGAGGATAACCCCGGTGATGCAAGATTGATACAGGAATTGTTGTCTGAGGACACATTTATCCATATAGACACTGCAGAGCGACTCTCGACCGGTCTTGAATATCTTGACGAGGAGAAATTCGATGCCCTTCTTTTGGATCTTTCATTGCCAGATTCTCAGGGACTTGAAACATTTAATAGAGTGCAAGATAGTTTTCCCAGGTTACCTATATTAATTCTGACTGGTTTAAATGATGAAGAACTAGCACCTGAAATCGTACGAAAGGGTGCGCAGGACTATCTGGTGAAGGGACAAGTTGACAGAAACTTGTTAAAACGGGCTATAAAGTATGCGATTGAACGCAAGAAACTCGATGATAAATTACAAAGAACCATGAAGGAACTTGAAGCCAAGAACAAGGAACTTGAGGACTATACATACACAGTTTCCCATGACCTCAAAGCTCCCCTGGTGACCATCCAGGGCTTTTCCGACTTGCTGGCCCAGAATTACAACGACAAACTGGATGAAAAAGGCCGGCATTACATCGACCGCATCAACCAGGGCTCGGAGAGATTGACCAATCTGGTATCTAGCCTGCTGGAACTCTCCAGGGCCGGAAGGATGACAAAGCCATTTGATTGGCATGATTTCAACGTTATAGTCAAAGATTCGCTGGAATCCCTGGAAGCCAAGATAATTACTGCGAATGTCAAGATAACGTACACCGAAGACTTTCCCAGGATATTCTGCGACGACATGAGGCTCTCCCAGGTAGTGAATAACCTTGTGGGCAATGCAGTGAATTACATGGGCGACCAGGAATCGCCCGAGATAAACATCGGCTGGAAAGAATCCGGAGATTATTATGAATTCTGGATTCAGGACAACGGAATCGGAATTAAGGAAGAGGACCAAGGCCGGATATTCAACATCTTCGAGCGCGCTTCCGATGCCGCCCAGGGAACCGGAATAGGCCTTTCCATAGTCAAAAAGATAGTTGAAAACCACGGCGGAGAGATAAGGGTCGAATCCGAGTACGGAAAGGGGTCGACATTCATTTTCACGATACCGATAAAGGGGGTAAAAGAATGAATAGAAATCTCAGGGATTGTGTAATTATGTTAATAGAAGACAATGAAGCGCATGCGGAACTAACTGTCAACGCATTGGAACAAGCACATAATGTGAATAAAATAATCACAATGCGAAACGGTAGCGAGGCCATTGACTATCTCAAGAGCCATGGTCAGTGGGAAGACCAGACAAACAGGCCAATGCCGACGCTGATTCTCATGGACCTCAAGATGCCGGTTCTCGACGGGAAGCAAGCCCTGGCTGCAATCAAGGAAGATGCAGACCTGAAAAGCATTCCGGTCGTAATGCTCACCTCCTCCATGCTGGATTCAGACATCAAGGAATGCTACGAAAAGGGTGCCAACAGCTACATTGTGAAACCAGTGTCCTTCGGCAAATTCGTGGAGATAGTGAAGAGCATTCCATTATACTGGATGTTAGTTAATAAATTGCCAGGAGGTTATTGAATGGTTAATAAAATACTAATAATCGACGACGATCCCGCTTTCAGGGAAATGGTGAGCATAGCATTGAAACAGAAAATACCGGACCTCCAGATAGACGAGGCCAGGGACGGCCATCTCGGAGAAAAGAGGTTAAGGCAAACCAGGTACGATATCATACTTCTGGATTACAAGCTGCCCTTCGGGCTTGATGGCCTCCGGTTCCTTGAGAAGACCGAAGGATTGAGGTTTGAAACGCCGCTCATCATGATAACCGGCGAAGGAAACGAGGATGTTGCGGCCAGGGCCTTCAGGCTCGGTGTCACCGATTACCTCGTCAAGAAAAAGAACCTGCTCACCACGCTCCAGTCAAAGGTGGAAGAGATTCTAAACAAGGAAGAGGTGGAAGAACCCGAGCAACAGCCTCGCAGGGTTGCGGCCATGAGCAATGCGACTTCCAGCGTCGAGTTCATCAAGAACTACCAGGAGAATATCCCAGTGGAGGAAGAGGCCCCGGCACCCATGGGCGAAGCCGTGATGGTCGAGTTTGACAATGTGGAGGAGTTCAACAAGTTCTCCAGCTTTGTAAAGCGGATCGACGGCGTCAGAATCCAGGATGTAAGGGTGCTGGACAACAAGTTTGTTTTCATGCTCTCTCTTCTTCCTTCGAGATTCGAAAAGATGGGAAAGGTTTTTGTGACTGGGTAATTTGGAATTTGGATAACAAATGTTATCCAATTTTTCTCTTTAAAAGATAATCTCAAATTTCAAAAATGGGAATCTGGAATGATAACCCAGTCGAAAGTGGTAATAGGTTCCGGTGCCTTGTTGTTATTGGTGATATGATGAATGCAAGCGGTTCCGAACGTCTGATATATTCCGTGGTACTCGGTTATGTGGTTATTCTAAACCTGATTGGCAGCAGCTATCTTGAGTTCTATCCAACAAGGCTTCTCATTGGCGCGGCCTTCGGTGTGGGCATTGCAATGGTCTTTGGCAGTATGTACTTCTTTGTGAGGGATCCCAAGCCAAGGAAGGCGGCAGTTGCAGTGACGGTTCCGGTAATCAATGCGAGAAGGCAGCCGTTCGCTGCCTCCGCATAAACTACCAGCCTTAAAGTGGCTGGCGTTTGTTGCCAGGGCTGGAAGTTTACGTGTGTAGGCCATGCATCTGATTTATCAAAGCTAATGCGCTTTGATTTCATATGTTATTTATTCACGATGCATGGCGGATTTCCACGTTTTTACTGTTCATGCCGATTCATCTCAGCCCTGTAGGACTGAGTGTTCTCGGCATTTAGATAGTAAATGTTTCCTATGGAGGCAGTAATTTCTGCCTCCAGATAATTATTTTTTGATTGATAGTAAACATCTTTTCGAGGCCATTTCTCCATCCCAAGGTTAAAGGCCGTTGAACAACCTCTGTTTGTTCACATCCTCCTCAAATGGGCCTATTGGACCGCCCTATCGGGCCTAAAAATACTGTTTGGTCATTACTTTAATGTTGGACCGGGCTTTAAAACTGATTAAACATGTTCTCGCCCACATACCGCAATCTTTAGATTTGCGGATACGGGCGCTTTCTATGCAATTATTATTGCGAGAAATTGTTTAATAAAGGTGCTCCCCACAATATTC
>JAUSPR010000090.1 GCA_030655715.1 Thermoplasmata archaeon | reverse complement strand
TGTAAACTTCCAGCCCTGGCAACAAACGCCAGCCACTTTAGGGGCTGGTAGTTTACTGTGACGTAGCAAACTGGAGCAACACATTCATGCCGTGAAGTTTCTTCTGGACCTTGTCAACCAGTTCGATGACATTTTCCGGGTTCGCATCCCTCTCCCAGTTGTACACGAAATCATGGCTTCCAAGCATTGTCTCGAAACCCATGTCAATTAGCCGGTTCACAACCTGGCTGGCCGATCCTCCTTCGCTGCTAAAAGTAACCACTACAAATGTTCTCATGGCTAACATTATGGTTTTGTTGGGATTTATAACTATCGTTTGTAAAATCAATAATGGCTGGACTTGATTGAGAGATTGCGGACTTCAGGACACCCGTACTCATGAGTTGGTCTTTTATATCATATGATATTTGACCATTTGGTGTTTGAATGAACGATTCTGTAGACCTTGGAAGAAGGATTGAGAATGGGGCACTGTCAAAGGACATGGCCGGCCAGAAAGTCACAATAGCCGGATGGCTCCAGGACACCCGGAATCTTGGAGGAATAGCATTTCTTCTGCTAAGGGACAGGTCCGGCATCGCCCAGATTACATGCCTGAAAAAGAAGCTTGGCGATGAGATTTTTACCCACTTGACCACAATACCCAGAGAATCAGTGCTGGCAGTTACAGGAGAACTGAAACTGAACGAGCAAGTCTCCACCGGATTCGAGATATTGCCCGAAACATTTGAGGTACTGGCCGAGGCCCAGTCTCCACTTCCACTGGGAATCATCGACAAAGTCGGTGTTGAACTGGATACCAGGCTGAACAATAGGTTCCTCGATTTGCGTAAATCCCAGGTTCTGGCCATATTCAAGCTGAGAGAAATTCTCATCCGGGGAATGCGCGAGTATTTGGTAAGCCAGAAATTCATGGAGGTCACCACTCCCAAGATTGTGGCGGCTGGCGCGGAGGGCGGTTCAACGCTGTTTCCGATAAAATATTTCGAAAATCAGGCTTACCTGGCCCAGAGCCCCCAACTCTACAAACAGATGCTTATGGGCGCAGGCATCGACCGTCTGTACGAGCTGGCCCCTGCATACAGGGCAGAACAGTCCGATACGGTGCGCCATATTGCGGAATTTGCGTCGCTGGACATAGAGATGAGCTTTATTAAATCCGAAGAAGATGTCATGCATCTCCTGGAAGGCTTGATGACCCATGCCCTAGAATCAGTGCTCAAGGAAGGTAAACAATACCTTGACGAGCTGGGTGTCGAGGTTTCGGTTCCGAAATTACCCTTCCCGCGCATCACGCTCAAGGAAGCCATCAAGATGCTGGCCGATGCAGGCCTTGAGGTCAAGGGAGACCTGGACACCGAGGCCGAGAAGAAGCTTGGCGAGATAATGCTTGAAAAACATGGCGCCGAATTATACTTCATAACCAAGTTCCCGACCGAGCTGAAGAAAACAACTTTCTATGCAATGAGGGATGCCAGCAACTCCGTTCTTACAAACTATTTCGATCTCGATTACCGGGGAGAAGAGCTGGTTTCCGGAGGCCAGAGAGAGCACCGTATAGGCATTCTCATCAACCAACTTGAGGAAATCGGCTACGACCCGAAGGACTTCGAGTTCTATCTCCAGGCATTCAGATACGGCATGCCGCCGCACGGCGGTTTCGGCCTGGGGATTGAAAGAGTCTTACACATGATGTTGAGATTGCCAAACATCCGCGAGTGTGTCATGTTCCCACGGGATATGTACAGGGTGGTACCATAAATGGGAACAATTATGATTTTCGAGCATGCGAACCCGAGTTTTTCTCTTTCCAAATTTTTCTTTTTGGAGGGTGAGCCAGCGCAGAAAATCAATAAAAAGAAAAACTTAGAGACATGTACCGCGTAGTACCATAAACCAAAACTTCATTTAATGAATGAGATATCCAATGTGGAAGGTAGAGAATGAACATAATCGACATCCTAGTGATAATCCAGCTGATAATCGCATTTCCCGTGGGTATTTACCTATTTGCCAACAAGCGAAAGGTCACATGGGAAGGAATCAAGGACATGTGCGATAAGTACAGATGGCATATTTTCATTCTCATAGGCATTTATCTGTTCAAATCTTTCGTATTTCTTTTTGAGGCCCCTTTTGAGAAGTATGCAATTAATTTTACACCCATGATTCATGAATTTGAGGGCAACAGAATATTCTGGATTCAGCATGCCCTGGAACATCAGTGGATGACCATTTTTATGGCAGTTATTTACATTGGCAGTTTCCTTTTCATAATGACATTCTCTCTCGCATTATTTTCATATCTGGACAAGAAAAAGGTTGCGTCCAAGCTTGCATTTCTGAATTTCGTACTATTCCCGTTAACAATACCATTCTATCTCTTTGTCCTTGTTTATGTGCCATCATATCCCAAGATGTTTTATCCGGGCGCACAATCCATTATAACCGGAATGGAACCGTTGCTGTACAATTTTGGCCCAAATGTCAATGATTTCTTCGTAAATTACGATACATTCAATAATTGTTTTCCATCGATGCACATAGGCTATCCTGTTGCGATTCTACTATCCCTAATGATAAATGTGAGGGGTTTCAAGGGTTACAAATATTTCCTTTTGGCCATGATTGGCCTCATTGCCCTGGCAATTGTTTACCTTGGAATTCACTGGATCACTGACATCATAGGCGGTTTCCTTATTGCCATAATCGGTGTCATCATCACTGAAAAATATGCCGAGAGGTTCTGGAGGTGGCTGAACCGCTTCGACAGGAAACTTAGAAAACGATACAAGTGGTGGGACTCCCCATTTCAGCCATCCAATAAATAGCCTATATACAATTTCTTCTTGGTGTGGGACTCCCCATTTCAGCCAACCAATAAATAGACTAAATGCAATCCCTTCTTGATGAAAGTAGTAATAGCTTTTGGGACCAAGCCATGCACCATCAAAATGGCGCCTCTTGTCAAGGAATGCGAGTCCAGAGGCCACGAGACAATAATCCTCTACACCGGCCAGCACTGGAGCCCCAATCTGTACAAGGAACTTTTCGATGACCTGGAACTCAGGTATCCGGATTTCAATCTCAAATGCGGTATCGAATCCTCTACGCTCAATCAACTTGCAACCAATATATTGAAAAAAACCGAGCATGTGCTAAAGGAAATGAAGCCAGACATTGTGTACACGCATGGTGACACCACAACTTCGATGGCTGTTTCACTCTGTGCCCAGATGTCCCTGGTACCGGTTTTTCATGTTGAAGCCGGCCTCAGAACCTTTTCCAAGGAACCGTTTCCAGAACAGCTCAACACAAGGATATCGGATGCCGCTTCAGACGTTCATTTTGCTCCGGTCCAAAGAAATGCTGACAATCTAGTCAATGAGGGTTTTCTGAAAGAACGTATCTTCGTGGTCGGAAATACAGTCATTGACATAGCAAAATGGGCCGCAGAAAAGAAAATCGATGTGATTGGAAAATACAACCTGAAGAAACCACTGATTTATTTCTCAATCCACCGCAGGGAGACAACCATGGACAGGAAAAGGTTCTCCGGCCCGGTAGAGGCCATTCTCGGTATGGAGGAATACAATTTCTTTGTTTCAATGAGGCCCGGCACAAGGGCCGCGTTGGAAAAATATGGACTTCTCAAGATGCTGGAAAAGGCGGACCACATCTCTGTACATGACTCCATACCATCCTAAATCGAAACAATCGGGATAATGAAGCATTGCGATGCTATTCTTTCAGATTCAGGCTCAATGCCGGAAGAGGCCACGGCACTCAAGATTCCATTCATGACGGCCAGATACGTTTGCGACCGGCCTGAGACAGTGGCTTCTGGCAGCAATATCATTGTAGGCCTCAGCAAGGAATCTGTAACTGAGAATGTCAGAAAGGTGATGGAGGATGCCAGTTTCAGGACAAATATGACATCCAAACCATCGCCATATGGTGATGGCGATACCTCGAAGAAGATCCTGAATATCTCGGAAAAATTGTTCGAAACAGGAAAATTACTCCAGTTCGAGGAAGCCATCACAACCAAGAATGTCTGATCAAGTTTGGGACACTTCCCGATATAACTCTTCCATCATGTTTGCAGAACGGTTCCAGGTATATTCCGAAGCCAGTTCCTTTGCCCTTTTTCCCAGATTTTTCCGTTTCTCAGGTTCTTTGAGCAGGATATTGATTTTCTCGGCCAGGTCCTTCGGGTCTCTGGGATTGGCCAACAATCCACCGTTTCCGACAACCTCTGGCAAACCGCCAACATTGGAGGCAACTACCGGCTTTCCATAGGACATTGCCTCTGCCGCGGCTATGCCATATGATTCATAAATCGATGGAAGCACGAAAACCTTGCAGCCTGCGAACAATGCCAGTTTCTTTTCCTCTGGCACTCTGCCGGGAAATTCAACTTTGTCTTTGACGCCGAATTTTTCAGACATCTTTTTCAGCTTCTCAAGGTCGGGCCCTCCGCCGCAGACCACCAGTTTGGAGTCCACATCTTTCATGGCCCTGAGCAGAAATGGTATTCCTTTTGTCCCGACCAGCCTTCCTACGAACAATATGTAATCCTTCTCGGAGAAATTTCCCTCTGGCGGAAGATCTATGCCATTCGGTACTGTTATCAATCTGGACGGTTCAAACCCACGTTCTTCCAGGTCCCGTTTGACAAACTCGCTGACGCATACAATTTTGGAGAATTTTTTTAATGGAGACTTCCAGAAAAAATCATTGGCTATGCTTGGGAGCCTGGTGATGCCCACGCCCTCTCCATAGGTATTGTGAAAAGTGAAAACTTTTTTTCCTGTATATCTGCGGGCTGCCTTGTTGTAGGTCGGCGCCCATCTGTAATGGAAATCCACAACATCCGGTTTCAATTCCTCAAGTGCTGTCAGCAGACCAGGTGTTTTTATATATGGTGGATTATATATATCTATATATTTAGATGGTACTCTTTTAATAGCGTATCCGGACATTTGCTCGTTCAAGGGAGTGTCATCCATCTGGCCAGTGAGCACGGTAACCTCGTGTTTTACAGCCAGTCTTTTGGCAATATGATGAACTCGATGCTCTATACCGCCCAGAAACGGGTAATGGAACGCATTAACTTCCACGATTTTCATGTATCTGCTCCAAGCTGGTTTTGATTGGCCGGACGTCATATAAAGTTACTGCCCATATGCCGAGAAAGCCCAGCCCTCCGGGGCTGAGATGAATCGGCATAAGCAGTCGTCGATCCACCGTTGCATACCGTGAATGTATTTTCATCGAAAATCGAAGCTTAAAAGCTTCGATAAATCAGGTATGCAACTGCCATATGGTAAACTTCCAGCCCTGGCAACAAACGCCAGCTCCTTTAGGGGCTGGTAGTTTACTGCTGGGCTGCATTTTTTCTTCTCCTGAGAATGTACGATGCCAACAAACTTAATGCTATAACAATGAACACCGCTGCAAGGCTGAATATCTGGGCAGTATTCCTATCAAATTGATAATCAAAGATGCCCACCATCAGGAAAAGCGCCGAATACTTCAGAACCCCCCCAATCACAAGATAAGCCATGGACTTTTTGTAATTCCATTTGCAGGTGGCGATGAACGCGCCCATGAAAGGCAATACAGGAGCAATTCTGTTCAACAGTATGATTCTTTCATCGCTGAAGATAATGAAACCGGTCCATTTCTTAATGGCCTTCTCCAGGAAATCTGGCAATTTCTTCCACTTTACCAGGAAATAGAGAAAGCTGTTGCCTGTGACTTCAGCAAGGCAGGCCGTGACAAGAAGAACCGCTCCCCACTCCCAGGTAGGGTCGATAAGAAATGCCAGGACTGCAAATAACTCTGGAAGCGCAGGAAATATTGTCGAGTCAATCACCAAAATGAGAAAAAGTCCCAGCAAGGTGAATACAGGTCCAAAGCCCTGGAACCAATCGAACAATTCCTCAAGCATGTTTCACCCGGAGAACTTCAATGTTAATAAGTGATTTGGAGAATGCGGTTACGCTTCTTCCTCAACGGGTCGACGCCTGACCAGTACCGTTCCGATGCCCAGGAACACCAGGCCCAGCACGGTGTAGAATACCAGATGCGTTTGCCCCGAGAACAATCCGTAATACTCCTGGTTCAGCGAGGACATGATGTAGAAGAACACTGTCAGCATGAGCATTATCGCGCCCAGGAAGATGAACCCCCTGCCGTAATCCCTTCTGGTGAGCTTTTCTTTCTCCGAACCGTTTTCTTCCATGGTAATGGAATGGGTTTCGGAGAATAAATAACTACCCCCGCAAAATCATGCATCTAATTGTTTATTATGATTTTGCGGAAATTTCACACACGGTGAATCTGTTTGCCGATTGAATGGTGATTCAGGGCGAGTGCTTCATAAGGTTTGATTTAGCTGCGCACTCACCGCTTGTTTGCAGAATGTTGGAAATTCTATGGTGCTGGATTTAGCAATAATTCGTTTCCGCACCATTGTCGAATGCGACGCTATTGTTTGTTGCGGGTCGCATTCAACTTGTGCCTGTTCAATAGATTAGAGTGACGATTTCGTTCGATTAAACGAAATATTCTAATTCGTCAGGCTCAACGGCCTGCCTCATTTTACATGCCCCAAAATTTGTCTTCCTTCCTTTTAATTTTACATACTTGGTCCAAAACATCCTTATCATCGTAAGACAGCGTCCCCAACTCGTTGAGTTCCTTGCAGTGTGCTCCCGGGATGTCCACGTAAAGTACCGTATCAACGTCAATCTGGCGGCCGGCCGTTGCCCCGTCAATCGAGATGGCCACTTCCTGGCCCATTATCGCCTCCTTGAGGGATTCCTTCTTGTCCCGGATGCTCTTTATCTTGCCGATTTCCTTGCCGTCATCACGTATCAATCGCTGACCCACCCTCAGGCGGCCTGCAAGCACCCGTACGCCCACTATCGCAGGTTTGCTGACCCTGAATATGCAGTCCGGCAGTATGACCGCCTTGCCCGGGTAGACCATCTCTTTTCGGCTGCCAGCCTCCATTTCCTTTTTCTTGGCGGCAAGCCATTCCTCGTAATCATCGATTATCCTGTAAACTATGTCGCTCTGGATAATCTTGATGTCGTGTTCGATAAGCGCTTCCTTTGCATCCGGGAGAATTTTCACATTGAAGCCCAGGATGACGCGTTTTGTCGGGTCGGTGCAGGCTGATGCCTCAACCACATCCCGCCTGGAGATGTCTCCGACCTCGGCCTTGCTGAGAAGAATGTTCTTGGCCTTGGCCTCGAATGCCAGTCCCTCCAATGAACCGATGGCGTCTGCCTTTACAACGATTCCGCCTTCGCAGGTGTCCACGCAGATCTTGCTCTCGGTGCAAACCTGCTCAATCACATCCTGGAGGTTCTCTGAATTGGCAACTCTGAGCACTCCACCCGCAATAACGTCCTCAATATTTTGCGCGACAATCTTTACTCCGGCTGCAGCGGTAGCGAATTCAACAGAATCGAATTTCTCCCTGGGGTCGCGTATCTCATCCAGCGGTTTCGGTTTGAGTATGGCCTTGACCTTTGTTATCCTAGGCTGGTTCTTTGCCTCAAGGACTATTGTATCGCCTCGACGGATGCTGCCCTTGTAAAGGATGAAGTCCATTGTCGGTCCAAGACCTTTTTCTTCCTTAATTTCGAGAACCGTACCTTCCCCTGGACCTGTTTCATCGGTCCAGAGCTTTTCTTCCAAGAATTTCTGAGCCAGGCCGACAAGAATCATCATTATGTCGGCAATCCCTTCGCCAGTTTTGGCGCTGATTGGCACCAGTGCGATATTTTTCTGAAAATTGGATATCTTGTCGTAGCGGTCTGCGGAAAAACCAATATCGTAAAGCTTGCCGACAATGTTGTACAATTTTTCTTCCAGATGTTGCTGGACCTGCTCATTCTGTTTGTTCATGGTTGACAAAAATGATTCGTTCCTGTGAACCCGCCAGCTGTAAATCAGATCTATCTTATTGAGCGCGATAATGAACGGCGTTTTCGCCCGCTTGAGGATGTTTATGGATTCGATAGTCTGGGGTTTCAGGCCTTCATTGATATCAATGACCAATATGGCCATATCCGCGAGATTTCCGCCCCTTGACCTAAGTGTAGTGAAAGAATGATGGCCCGGAGTATCAATGAACAGCAGCCCGGGTATGGACAGCTTGCCGCCTTTAAGTAGAGGCCCACAAATCTTGTAAATTGCGTCCACCGGAACCTCGGTCGCACCGATATGCTGGGTGATGGCGCCTGCCTCGCGGGATACGACGGTAGAACCTCGAATGTAATCAAGGAATGATGTCTTGCCATGGTCCACATGCCCGAGGACGCTGACTATGGGCTGCCTTACAGAGTCGCCTTTCATTAATGCCCCGTAAACTATCCCCCTTTAAAAAACTGGCGTTGTCGGCCAGGGACGTTTAGATTCCTTGCGATACCGACATATATCAACTTTGATAAAAATGTCCATAATTGAATTAATAACATTCTTGCCTCGGGTTGAATAATATTCTGTATCACAGTATATCGTGATTTCACAAAGAAATATTGTTGTTGGATGTGGGTATTCATGCTTTTGGTAACATTAAGGATTTGGAGGTGGCGGTAGGGGATTTAGTTCCTGCAATTTTGGGTAACGCTGGCATATCCGACAGTACCATCGTGAATATTGCTGAACGTATACCATCTCAACACCGCATGTCGGACATGGTTTCATCTGCCGATGAGCCTGTGACTGCTGCATTTGTGGCTGATTCGGTTGAACTGAGGAATATTGGGGGGGCTGCGAGGGCGGTGGAGGTGGGTAATTGGGAGGTTGCTGATACGGTGGCGTTTGCTCCTGATATGGCTGTG
>JAUSPR010000084.1 GCA_030655715.1 Thermoplasmata archaeon | reverse complement strand
CTAAACAGCATGCCCCGCCTAAATTGTATCATACTGTTAGCTGGCGGGCGGGGTACTGTTAGCTTATGTTATTGGGTGACAAAACCAATATCAAGACATCCCTTGAAGCCCTGGGTGTAAGCCCAGGGTATGAGGCCTAACCAACGTTCCCCGGGCCTCCAATCTAGAATCTCTAGCACTGAAGACGATTATTCATCCTTTTTTCTCCCTGCCTGCATCAAAGGTTTGAATTATCATTATATACGAGAACACATATCCGTGCCTACCTCACCTGGTATTCTTTACATGCCAGTGCGATACGGGGGACAATATAATGGCAAGAATGCACGCACGTAAGAAGGGAAAGTCGTCATCCAAGCGACCGTTCAGGACAGAAAGCCCGGCATGGGTACCTCTCAACAATACTGAGATAGAGAATATGGTGGCCAAGCTGGCAGCTGACGGTAACAGCAGCGCATTGATAGGTCTCATCCTAAGGGATCAGCACGGTGTGCCAGACATTAAACTGGCAACCGGCAAGAGCGTTACGGACATCATGAGGGAAAAGGACGTGTTGCAGAAACTGCCAGAGGACCTCGCAGCATTGCTGAAGAAGGTCATCGGACTGGATGCTTACCTGAAGCAAAACACCAGAGACCTCCACAACAAGAGAAACCTGCACCTTTTGGAAGCCAAGATAAGAAGGCTCGAGCGCTATTATAAGACCAAAGGCGTACTGCCAGAATCCTGGAAATACAGCCTTGCCCACGCCGAGCTGGAACTGAGTAGGTAAGCATGCCTGACGTAGGTCCGGCCACTATGACGTTCAGCGCCTCCCATTCCAGGCGACTCGAGGAAGCATCCAGCGTTCTGAAATCCCACAAAGGTCAAGTCCGTATAATTTCACATTATGACCCTGACGGTATTTCCTCGGCGGCAATTGCCTGCCAGATGGTGAAAAGGCTTGGCCTGGGCTTTCAAGCCACACTCTCGAAGAACCTGGATGATGCCAAGCTCGAAGAGATACGGGCAAATACTCCGGAGAATCATCTTATAATCTTCTCGGACATGGGAAGCTCAATAATCAGCCAGTTAGAAGAATTTCCCCACAAGATAATCGTGGTTGACCATCACCAGCCTGAGAAGGAGGGTGAAAAAATAATTCATCTCAACCCGCATTTGTTTGGCATTGACGGCGCACGTGAAACGTCAGCCTCCAGTTTCATGATGTCACTCGCCATAACTGTTGATGAAGCAAACTGGAACCTTGTCGGGCTTGGCCTGGCCGGAGCCGTCGGCGACCGTCAGGACCTGGGTGGCTTCAAGGGCTATAATGAGGATCTGGTCCAGACAGCGGTATCCAGGGAATTGCTTAAACTCGAAATAACACCGAATCTCAAAGGCCAGACAATTTACGACTCATTCATCGAGAACCCTGAGCCTTACTTTGCAGGCATTACCGGTAGGAAGCGTGAGACAAGTCGATTTCTGAAATGGCTCGGCCTGGGAAAGGAGACAAAGCTAGCCGACCTGGACGCGGAAAAGAAGAAATTTCTCACTTCCATCTGCGTGCTCAGGTTACTGAGGCAAGGCGCGACCCCGGAAGCGGTAGGTGAATTGATTACCACAAGATTCTGGCTTTACGATTGGGGATTGTATGCCGATGAACTTAGCGCACTTTTCAATAGCTGCTCCAGACAAGGTGAACATTCACTTGGCCTGGCAATGGCCCTGGGAGACGTCGCTGCCCGGGAGAAGGCAATCGAGCATAGTCGCCTGCATAAGGAATTCATAATTCAGAACCTGAGGGAGCTGGAAGCAGCCCCGCCAAAGCCCATGAAGAACATCCAGTACTTCAAGACGTCAGAAACAAATTACGCAGGCGTTCTGGCTGGCCTCGGAACTCTCTACTTTTTCGATAACTCCAAGGCAACATTCGGCATGGCTGAGAAAGAGGGAGAAATCCATGTTTCTGCAAGGGCGCCAAGAACCCTGGTCAAGGCCGGGCTGAACCTTGGTATGGCTTGCAAGCTGGCAACCGAAAAGATCGGGGGCATGGGTGGCGGCCATGATATCGCGGCAGGCGCTACGTTCCCGATTGATGGCGAGAAGAAGTTTTTGAAGGATCTGGACAGGATTGTTGGCGAGCAATTGAGCTCGAACAATTGAAACGGTTGCAGTTCAAATAACAATTTAAAATAATTCTAGTAAACTACCAGCCCTTAAAGCAGCTGGCGTTTGTTGCTAGGGCTGGAAGTTTTCGTGCGTAGGCCATGCACCTGATTAATCAAAGCAAGCTGGCTTTGATTTCATATGTTAGTACATGCACGGTGCATGGCGGTCTACCACGTTTTTACTGCTTGTGCAGTAATATGACTTGTGTGGCATTTTTGAAATGTTCAGGCCTCTGGTTCATCAGGGCGGACAATAGACACCTGCTTCTGAATCATCGACCAGTATTGTACCGTTCTGGGAAATGATTAAATGTGTCTGGTCCAGTCCCCAGCCCCGGCCCGTGAAGATATGGTAGCCGTTGAGAACCAATTCCTGGTTTGGCGCGAGCGTAAATGTCCAATGAAGAGGCAATGTGCCCTCCAGTTGCTGTCCTTTGATTAAGGATATCTCGCCCAGCGAGTCCCAAATGGTCATCGTGTTATGGCGCTCTTGAATGACTTCCACCTCGATTCCGGTTTGCTCCAAGCTATCCAGGTTCAGAATGTGCAGTCTGTAATACAAGGGCATGGAACAGTTGTAAAGCGGGTAAACGCCATAATCCACTTCAGGTATTCTGAAACTGGCATTGTAGGGAATGAACTCAGTCTTTTCCGGATATGCCCCGGAAGTGTAGAAATATATGCCATTCTCATCCACGATTGTCTGGTCCGCCGGATAGATGTATTCAATCCAGTACTGAACATTGGCTGGCCCAAGGATGATCTCCTCGGTGACTTCAACCCTGATTATGGCCGTGTTGTTCATCAGGTTCATTTCCGCAGGGTCCGCATCGCTGATAACGGCAATAAGGTCATGTGCCCCGGAGACCGGGGGAGTCCAGTCAAAATTTAGAGCTGTCTGACCATTGGAAGGTATCCGTACATTGTCATCTGTGAATATGCTGCTCGCCCCGGAGACCTGGTCCATATAGACAGTCAGCGAACACCTGACACCTGTGTCAGTTCCGGATATTGAGGTTCCCGATGGTATTACTTCCGCATATGGGTCACGACAATGTACCGTGACTGCTACTGAGGACAGTTCATTGATTGCCAGAGGTTCCCCGACTGTTATGTCCTGCTCAGTTAGGAAGAGGTCCACATAATCCCCATATATGTCCACATTACACGTGTCCATGTTCTTGGCTCCGGCGTTGTCGGTGACTGTCAGGGTGACAGTGTAATTACCTGGCCTGGCATAGGAATGCGTCATGTCGGATTCGGTACCGACAATGCCGTCCCCGAAGTCCCAGGAATAGGACTGGATATTTCCATCCAGGTCATAGCTGCAGGAGCCTTTCAGATACACTGGCTCGCCAACCTCGGCCTGTATATCGTCCCATATTACCGTGACAGACACTTCCACCCTCGGGTCAAGGAACTCGAAATAGAAACCGGATTGGGTGAGATGCCTTTCTGCAAAATAGATATTCAAACTATGAACGCCCGGTTCAAGATAGATTGCTCCAATATCTTCATTGAGGGCATGGATGCCGCCCAAGTCGATAACCATGAAATCATCGATATACAACCAGGAATCATCATCCGAGCCCATCAGGAAGGTATAGTTGTCTGCATCCGGAACGGTAATATTGGTCTGCCAGTGGACCGCGAAGTAATTTGGGTCTCCGGGCAAACCCTCGTCCACCGGAAAGAAATCATTGCCGAATGCAAGGTTCGGGTCATTGCGCTCGAAGCTGAGATACTGTGCATCATACCAGTCATGGTTGAACGGAGTGTCGCCTGTAACCACGCCGGTGATATTACCCTCGATGTCCGGATGGTCAGCTGGAAGATTGTAATAGCTGCCCTGGTAGCCGGAAACCAGGTCTCCGATGATTGCCACTGGCGGTATGTTCACGGTTTCAAACTCGACAGAATCGGGAGCATCGAAAATAGCAGGCATTGAATTGAAGTCCGTACTTGGAACCCCATTGCCTGGCGCGATAAAAGAAAAGGACATGGGCAGAAGCATTGTCACTGCGATAAGCACGGCACACATTGTGATAATTTTGTTATTCATTTTTTCCCACTCTCAGGACAAATAGTGCGAGGTAGATATATAATAAAATTGGTACGGCGATTGGTAGAATATTTAAATTGATTGGTCTAATCGTCAAAATGAGGAACAGATTGGAGCGAGGACGGGCGGCCCTGAAATTTTTGAATAAACATCGTCATCGATAGTCTTTTTATGCCATTGCAACTTTCCAGCCTTGTGTTCAAGCAAAAAAGTATCACCGAGATTCTTGATTCCAAGAAATTCACATTCAGCGCGGAAGTTTTTCCCCCAAGAAACGGAAAGCCCGCAGACATCATCCTGGGAAAGCTGGACGCGCTCAGCAAGATGCCGATTGACTTCATCAGTGTCACCAAGGGCGCGATGGGCAGCATGCGCGGCGGTACGGTTCCGATAGGTTACATGATTCCGGACCGGTACAAAATGAACGCGCTGGTGCATTTCAGGTGCAGGGACATGAACCGCCGCGAGGTTGAAAACCTTCTGGTGGACCATATGTATTTTGGCACGAAGAATATCCTGGCCGTGCTGGGAGACCCGTTGCCCGGAGAAATCCCGAAAGAATTGGACCCGGCCACACACAACCGATATGCCAGCGACCTTGTGAGGCAGATTGCGGACATGAATTCAGGCCGATATCTCTCCATGGAACTCGGGGGCCAGTCCAGGGAGGGCGTGAGAACAGATTTCTGCGTCGGCGTGGCCTGTTACCCGGAAGCCGAGGACATGGACAAGGAAATCATGGTCATGGGAGAGAAGGTAAAAGCCGGTGCTAGATTCGCAGTTACTCAGATGATTTTTAATGCAGATTCTTATTCGGCATATGTTAAGGAACTGGGAAACAATAAAATAAATATACCTATCATACCAGGAATAAGGCCTGTAGCAACCATGGCGCATGTTGTGGCCGCTGAAAAGAACTTCGGTGCCAGGGTGCCGGATTCCCTGAAGAAGGCATTGCAGGATTGCGGGGAAAAAGAGGCAAATAAAATATGTCAGCAATCCACGGTCCAGTTAATCAAGGAACTGAGAAAGGCCGGCGCGCCTGGCGTTCATATGTTCACCCTCAATGACGTAAAAATTATTGAAGATATAGTTGACAAAATTTAGGATTTTTTCGCGCCAGCAATGGCCTTTTCAATCATACCTGGCACGTCCATGCCTTCTTCGGCTTCCAGAATCGTGTCAATATTAGCACCGGTGCTTGGCTTGATCGGGACAATGCCGCATGGCCCCGCGCCTTCGATTGATAGCTCGTAAGTACCGATTTCCTTGGCAATCTTCACTATCTGGTCCTTGTCCAGACCGATTAAAGGTCGGATTATCGGCATCTTGATCGCCTGTTGCTCCACTCTCATGTTTTTCAGAGTCTGGCTTGCCACCTGGCCCATGGAATCGCCCATAATTATGGCATTGCATTTTTCCCGGTTTGCGAGTTGCTCGGCAACTCGCATCATGAAACGCTTGCAGAGCACGCATCTGATGTTCGGTATCCTGGTTTTTGCAATTTCCTCCAGGTTGGCAGTCCCGTGCGGGGCAGTGAAAAGCGGTATATTCTGACCAGTGACCTGCCTCAGCCTTTCAATAAGCTTGTCAACCCTGACAGTTGATTCAAAGTACGGGGTGCCGTCCATGTGCAAAGCAATCAATTCCACACCGGCCTTCGCCATGACATAAACAGCCACGGGCGAGTCAATGCCCCCTGAAAGAAGAACAACAGCCTTCATTGCCCACCGGCCACCAGTTCGCCGTTCTTGATTACCGTGTTGACAAGGTTTACGCCGAAATGATATGGAATATGCTCGTAATTGGGCACATCCAGTATGATTATGTCGGCCTTTTTCCCGACCTCGATGCTGCCTACTGTTTTTGCACGATTGATGGCATGGGCCGCATTTATGGTCGAGGCGACAATTGCTTCGGCCGGCATCATTTTCATGTGATAGCATGCCATCGAGATAATCAGCTGCATGGACTCGGTCCAGCAGTTCGGATTTAAGTCCGTTGCCAGTGCCACGGGCATGCCCATGTCAATCATCTTTCTGGCGTCGGCATATTCCTTCATCATGAGCGAGTATGGCGTTCCCGGCAGTAAAACTCCGATAACACCGGATTCCGCCATATGCCGGATATCCATTTCGGATGTCTTGACCAGGTGTTCAGCGGAAATAGCCATCATCTTTGCTGCAAGAGTTGAACCGCCCAGGTTCTCTATCTCGTCAGCGTGGATCTTCAGGCCTAGGCCATTCGCTTTTGCCGCATTGAGAATGGTCTCGGATTCGGCAAGTGTGAATGCGCCAGTCTCGCAGAACACGTCACAAAATTCCGCCAACTTTTCCTGGCTAATTGTATGCATTATACCTATCATGGATTGGATAAATTCCTCTCTCTTTCCATGGAATTCCGGCGGTAAAGCATGGGCACCCATGAAGGTCGGTACTATCTCAATCGGATGCTGTTTCCCAAGGTCTCGAATAACTTCCAGCATTCTCAATTCAGTTATGGGTTCCAGGCCGTATCCACTCTTGGCTTCAATTGTGGTTGTGCCGTGCAATAGCATGGTGTCCAGACGTTTCAGGGCCTCTTCGACCAGAACTTCATTAGTCGCCTCCCTTGTCTTTCGCACGGTGCTGAGAATGCCGCCCCCAGCCTGCTGAATCTCCATGTAGGAATGGCCTTTCAGCTTCATTGCCAGCTCATTTTCCCGGGAGCCTGCAAAAACAAGATGTGTATGCGGGTCCACAAAGCCTGGCATCACGACTTTTCCGGTGCAATCGATTATTGTTTCAGCTTCATGAACTCTTTCATCCTCGACACCGACCGCGCTGATATGGCCGTCCTTAATCCAGACATTGCCTCTCTCGATTATGCCCAGGTCGCGCATTCCCTCTTTAGTCCTGGGGTTGGTATTGTCAGCACTCAGGGTCAATAGCTGGCTTGCATTTCTCAGTAAAATATGACGGGATGTCATGCAGCGTGAAATGGTGCGGTCCTTCATAAGGATTTCCGGTATCTTTTTATCGGTATCCAAAGTCCTGATGGACGTTTGGAGGGAATCGGGAATAGGGAGTGGGGAAAGAATGATTATTGATGCAAATAACTACAAATTAAATTGTATATACAAATTCATTAATATATCCGCATAATCTCAACACACGATAACATGGGCGATATACAGAAAGCATTAGAAGACCTGAAAGCAGGCAAGCCAGTATTCATCTATGATGCTGACGGCAGGGAGGAGGAGACAGATATAGTATTTGCCTCGAGCATGGTCACCCATGATTCGATAAGATTTATGCGCCAGAATGCTGGCGGACTGATTTGCACGTCGGTTTCCGACCAGGTGGCGGAAAAGATAGGATTGCCTTTCTTGGTGGACGTCTTCAAGACAGCCCAGGCAATGCACCCGGTTCTGAGAAACACTCTTCCCGACACACTTCCCTACGACACAAAATCTGCATTTTCCCTCACAATCAATCACAGGAAAACCTACACCGGCATTACCGACAGGGACAGGGCCCTGACAATATCCGAGTTCGGCAATCTGGTGAGGGATGTAGACCAGGGTATTTCAGAGAATCCGTTGAAATCCTTTACCAAGGGCTTCAGGCTTCCGGGTCACGTGTTCCTGCTCAGGACATCCAAGGAATTGCTGAAGGACAGGAACGGCCATACCGAACTATCAACCGCAATATGCCTGATGGCTGAATTGCCGCCCACAGCAACAATCTGCGAGATGATGGGCCCGGACGGCAATGCTCTTTCCAAAGAAGACGCAAGAAAATTCGCTGAATCGAGAGGTTTTATATTCCTGATGGGCCATGAAGTTCAGGAGGTCTGGAATACATGGTCAAAGTGATGGCATCAGGGGTTTTTGACATACTTCACCCGGGGCATCTTCATTTTCTTGAGGAAGCCCGGAAACTCGGGGACGAGCTTGTCGTAGTTGTGGCCACGGACAATACAGCCCGCAAGAGGAAACACGAGCCAATAACTCCCGAGGACATGAGATTGAAGATGATTGCCGCTCTCAGAATCGTGGATAATGCAGTCCTCGGAAAGAACGATGACATGTATGCGATTGTCACGGAGATAAAGCCGGACATAATCGCCCTCGGGTTCGATCAGACCTATGGAGAGGAAGAGATACAGAAAGAACTGGCCAAACGCGGATTGGACGTTCAAATTGTCAGATTGCCACAGTTAGACCATGACCTCACAGGTTCCAGAAAAATAATGCAAAAAGTCATTGACTGGTACCTGGTCGAGGAACGCCTCAAAAAAGTGGAGGGCAGATGAAGCTCTTCGGTCCATTTTTTTCTTTGGGTGTTTTCTGCGCTGGCTCAGGTCGGCAAAGAAAAAAAAGGTTTTATAAAAGAAACCTCCCCTCACCTGCTCGAAAATCACATTGCGTATCTGGAGGACTATAAAATGAAAATAATTGGAATCGCAGATACGACATTCGCCAGGGTGGACATGGGTTCCGAGGCAATCGATGAACTGAAGAAGACTGGCACAGGTTTCAGAATAGAGAGATACACCGTGCCAGGCGTGAAGGATTTACCTGTGGCATGCAAGAAATTGTTCGAAGAAAGAAAATGCGATATCGTGATGGCATTGGGCATGCCTGGCACCGAGGCGATAGATAAGGTTTGCGCGCACGAAGCCTCAACCGGTTTAATCCAGGTCCAGCTGCTTACAAACAAACACATAATCGAGGTTTTCGTTCATATTGATGAGGCAAAAAATGACAAGGAACTGAAATTACTGGCATCCAACAGGTCAAGGGAGCACGCCGTGAACACGTACAATTTGCTCTTCAGGCCGGAAAGGTTGACGAAAATGGCAGGCACTGGCCAGCGCCAGGGCTTCGCAGATGCTGGAAAAATATAATGATGATGAATTGAAGAAAAAAGGAGGAGGAAAAAACATGAAAATAGGAATAGTAGTGAGCGAATTCAACTACGACATAACCAGCATGATGCTGGAAAGAGCGAAGAGCCACGCCGACTTCCTGGGCGCGAAAGTGGGCCAGGTAATACATGTGCCAGGCGTGTATGACATGCCGCTGGCAGTGAAGAAGCTGCTGTCCAAAAAGGATATTGACGGCGTTGTCACCATCGGCGCGGTAATAGAGGGTGAAACAGGCCATGACGATGTGATAATGGCGCAAGCCAGCCGGAAACTTACAGACTTGAGCTTGGAATACAACAAACCAGTGGGACTGGGCATTACAGGGCCGGGCATGAGCAGGCTCCAGGCAGAGGAACGCATTGAGAATGCGAAGAATGCGGTTGAATCCGTTGTGAAAATGCATCAGAGACTGAAGTAATCGTTGGAAAGCATAATATTTGCAACATGCCCCGCCTGTAAGGGCGGGGTACTAGCAGCTCATGTTATTGAGTGACAAAATGTGTTAGCAAAAAAGCATTTTGTGAGACGGTTTCGGAAGCCCGGTCTGTAAGGGCCGGGAGGTCAGGTAATCGCCTGGCTGGTTTAAGCCAGGTGAAACACATTTGTTAGCTCTTGCACAGAAGGCTATTTTTCATACTTTCGGGCGTTACGTCTGTGTAGCAGGATGAGCTTCAACAACCTCAACGCACTTTATTGCAATTCCCATCCACCCTTTTAAATACGTATTGCATAATTTAGGATGGAGAGTATGGCAATATCAGATGGGGCCAAGGTAACGATTGAGACATGCCTTAATGTGAAAAAGGGTGAGAGCGTGCTCATTCTCACGGACGATTCCAAGGAGGCAGTAGCCCAGCATCTGTACCAGGCTGCTTTGAACGTCGGAGCCTATACGATTTTTGCGAAAATTCCAGATCTGGAAAACGATGGCCAGGAACCACCGGCCCCGGTAGCCAGGCTTATGAAGGAGATGGACGTTATTGTCATTACCACTGAGAAAACAATGTCACATACCATGGCCAGGCGACGGGCGACAAGAGCAGGCGCACGCATCGCTACCATGCCGGGAATAACTGTCCAGATGATGGATGAAGGCGGCATGACAGCAGATTTCAAGGAAATTCGAAGGAGCATTTTCCGGGTGGCCAGGAAAGTACGCAAGAGCCGTACGCTTCGGGTGGTTACTGACATTGGCACGGACCTGAAAATGGACATCACCGGAAGGAGCTGGATTACAGATGACAGCGGCATTTGTCACAGAAAAGGTGATTTTACTAACTTACCTGCTGGCGAGCTGTTCATTTCCCCGACCGAGGGCAGCGCCGAAGGGATATTGATGGTTGACGGCAGCTTCATCAGCACGGTCCAGGAACCGGTAAAGGTCTCGGTGAAAGGTGGAATAGCTGACAAGATCACCGGTGCACATGAGGTAGTCAAGGAATTGAACAAAGGCGGTCGCGAAGCACGAAACATCGCCAAGTTCGGCATGGGCCTGAACCCGAAAGCGAGGGTCGTGGGAAGAGTGTTGGAGGACTCGAAGGTCCTGGGTACTGTCAACATCGGTTTCGGGGATAACTCGATGTTCGGCGGACAGGTTAAAAGTCCGATACATCTTCTGGGAATAATTCAAAGGCCGACCGTCACTGTTGATAATGTTTTAATAATGAAAGAAGGCGAGTTAAAAGCCTGAACTACCAGTTCTTCTATTTTTATTTTATTCAGAACTGGAAGTTCAGTTGTATAGGCCTATCACCTGATTTATCAAAGCCAGTAGGCTTTGATTTTCTGCGCTGTTAAATCTTGCATTTCGCACCCCTAATAGAAATTGCGTAGTATTTATTTCTCTGGTCCTTTTTCAATGGAGAATTTGGATTTCTACTTGATTGCCAGTGCCTTCAAA
>JAUSPR010000082.1 GCA_030655715.1 Thermoplasmata archaeon | reverse complement strand
ATGATTTCACTTTTCAGCAGGCCGACGCAAGGCTGGCGGGACCGTACTTCAGCCACTCAATAGATAAAACATTGTCCACGAACATGCAAAACTCCACTTTCCCTTTCAAGATTGTAAACAATGGTAATATGCCGCTTGATCTGAAATTCAATATCTCGGCAAGTTTTAATACGAGTGACTCGGTCAACATGACTGCCTGGCTTTCTGTGAACGGCGATACCAATGCAACTCAAAGCCCGTATTTCAATACCACATTGGAAATTGGCCAGACACTGAATCTCACGCTAAATATGATGTTCAGTCCAGTGCAGAACGCCACCGAAGTGACCATCAATATCTCGGAGAATGGCTATGACTGGGAATCCTCGAGCCTTTACACGGACAGCCGTACACCCCATGGAATGCGCGTCACAGTCAATTTCTCGTAAACTACCAGCCCTTCAAAGGGCAGGCGTTTGTTTCCAGGCTGGAAGTTTACGTGTGGGCAGTTGCATACCTATTCTATCGAAGCTAGCTGGCTTCGATTAACTTTGAGAATATAAGCACGGTATGCAACGGTGAACCGACGACTGCTCATGCCGATTCGTCTCAGCCCTGAAGGACTGAGCGTGCTCGGCATTTGTGCAGTTAATGGCCTTTCATCCCCGGCTTGAAAAATGGGGAGTTCCCGGCCATAATCATTAATTTATTACTTGAGAATGCGAGCCAATCACACTTTCTTAAACACACAGAAATGTCTGGTCAGGGAACGGTGAACTCTTACCGGATACATGCCTTCGAGTGTGAACCCAGTTGCCAGGGTAATATGTTTCTCATCCGGCAGGGCTATGGCCAATCGTCCTTTTTTTTTCAGCATGGCATGGCATGTCGAAAATGTTCGGGAGTATAGTGAACCTATCTGTTCCTTGGCAGTGCTGGCCGAGCGACCGTAAGGCGGGTCAGTGGCAATGGCATGAACTTTTTCATGGACTTTAGGCCATTCTGATATGTCAAGGTTCCTGATGTCTGGATTTGTAATTCCAAAATGAGATAGATTTTGCAGGGTTCCGTCAACCATGCGTTGGTCAATGTCACCACCAAGCACATGGCAACCAATTAATCCAGCCTCCATGAGTATACCGCCTGTTCCGCAAAACGGATCAAGAAGTATCTGATTCTTTTCAACTTGGGTGAGGTTGACAAGCGCTCTGGCAAGCTTCGGATGCAGTGAGATGGGGTGCTTGTAAGGCCTATTTTCCGGTTTTCTGGCCTCGAATGCCGAACGATCAACTTCTCCGCGAAGAATACCTGCATGTATGTCGCTGGACATGAGAATTCTGAGCTCCACATCAGGATTGACCAGGTCAACCTTGTATCTCCGCCCAAGAATTTCGCCGACATGCCTGGAAAGCTTAGTCCCATCGCCTGGATTGTGAATGGGGTCAAGCCGACTGGTCCTCACACGGAACGATTTACCTGGCAGGTCGAGCTTTTCAAGGTGCCCGTCAAGTTCCGCAATCTTGCATGAGAACATAAAATCACTCACTGACCAGGCCAGCGCGAGCCTAGAGAGCAACTCGGAAGAAGAAAAATCACTTTCAAGAATCAGGGCGCGGCCATCCGACATTATTCCATGATGGTTGAGCGCGCATGCTGTTGCCTCAGCCTTAGCAAGGTTCTCGGATTCCCCGGACAGCTCGATCAGGTATCGCATTGCATGTACAATGTGAACTCTGATTTAAACTATCGACCCGGTGCTGTGGATCTCAGGCTCTTTGCTCATTGCCGGATTAGGTTCATCTTTCCCACAAGTCTCGTTCACCAGGGTGATGTTCAACCCATCCAGTATGATGCGAATGCCACATTTGGGGCATGCCACATCTTCCAAAGGTCCAGCGCCGTTACCTGCGGAAATCATTATCCTTGCGGAACCGCAGTTGGGACAATCAAGCTCTAGCTCAAAACGCCTACTCTCCAATCTATCCATATCTAGTTTCACTATTCTGCCCACGTTCGATGCCTCCTCGCCCGGCGTAACCGAGCATTCGAACATATTGATATAGGAATTTAGAATATTTAAAATCTTTGCAAGAATTATATCATAAGCAAACATTTAAAAGGTTGGCAGAAATCAGCCCTACTATAGGATAATATATCATGAATCCGGAAACTAGCAGGCAGTACAATAGCCAATATGGAGAGCGGGCTTACCGACCGGAGGTTCCAGATGACACAATCTGGGGCCGGGTAATCAAGCCGAACCTCGTGACCTATGCTATCATAGTAATCTGCATTGCAGTGTTCTTGGTGGAGATGGTGGATTTGCAGATGGCTGCGCCTTACGCGATGTGGCCTGATGACCCAATGCCCTGGATGTTCGTAACAAGCATTTTCATACATATCGATTTCACGCATCTGTTCTTCAATATGTTCATGCTGTTCATGTTCGGCGTGACACTCGAACGCATGATTGGCCCATACCGTTTCCTGGGACTTTTCCTGGTTGCCGGGGTAGTGGGAAATCTGGGATATGTGGTTTATTGCCTTGCAACCGGAATAACAAATCCTGCCATCGGGGCGAGCGGGGCAATTTATGGTGTGTTTACCTGCCTGGCAATTCTTGCGCCCAATATTCGTGTTTATCTGTTTTTCTTCATTCCCCTGAAAATCATCCACGCGCTCATGCTGTACGCTGTCATAGACATACTTTTCATTCAGTCAGACGACAACATCGCCCACGCAGCTCACATAGCAGGACTGCTGGTTGGCCTCGTTTTTGCGCTGTATCTGAAGAAGAAGCTCCTTGAGAAGCAGAGCTATTCTGTATCGTATCAGTTCAACGCGGAGCAATAACCTATAACCAGACTTTCATAATTATAATTATGAGTAGTTGTAATAGGGCCAGCGGAATCATGAATCTGTAGGAGAACTTCACCATCTGGTCGATTCTCAACCTTGCAACGGCTACTTTTATAACAGTGAGTATGAGCACGATGAAGATTATTTTGACCATGAGTGCGATGAAGCCGATAAGGTTTGCAACGAACCATTGTATGCTGCCCAGGTCAATGAACCATTGCATGCTGCCCAGGTCGATGAATATATCTCCACCGCCGAGGAACAGAACCGCTATGAGGGCCGCGCCAACCACCATCTCCACATCCATCATGAACCTGAACAGGGCATACCTTCTTCCGGAGTAATCGGCCAGAGGGCCGCCAACCAATTCAGTTTCAGCCTCCGGAGAATCGAATGGCAGTCTTTCCAGTTTTCCCTGGAGCGTGATAATGCCGATGAAGAACGCCAATATTGCCGGTGAGATGATAAGCCACAAATTGTCTGCCTGGTACTGCATTATGCCAGTAAGACTCCACGTTCCAGCGATGAGTGCCGGTGCAAGCATAGCCACGAAGAACGGTATCTCGTAGGATATTAACTGGGTAATAGCTCTCATGGACCCTATCTGACCGAACAGGTTTGACGAATGCCAACCAGCAAGGAAGAGGGCAAGCGTCGGTACAGTAAGCAGGTAAAGCACGACAAGCAGGTCGATACTGAATCCTGTCGGAGAATCCACCATGTAAATCGGTATGTAAATGAATGCCGACAAAACCGCAGCCAGGCCGACAATCGGGACCGCGGAGAACATGCCGCTGTCCGCTTCCTTGGGTACGATATCTTCCTTGGTCAGGAGCTTGATGAAGTCCGCCAGCGGCTGTATGAACGGTGGTCCGACCCTCTTTTGTAGCCTTGCCGCAACCTTTCTGTCAATCCATTGCACTGTCATTGCCAGGAATGATATGAACAGGAATCCCGGGAAAATGAATATGTAGAATAAAGCCCAGAGATAATCAATCATCCGGTTCACCTCCTGTAACCAGGGCGAATGCAGATATCACAAGACCGCCGAGGAATGCAAGCGCGTATATCGCGTCCGGCGAATTTGGTATCATTGCCAGCAGTATGACCGCGACATGGAATATCGTGAATATGAAAGCGACATGGAACAGCGAGTAAGACTGGGTCGCTTTCATGCCTGCAATATTTTCACCGCTCGCATAGGCCATGAGCTTGTCATCGGATTGGGGGACCTTCGGTGCGAGCTTTCCGCCAATTCTGTAGATTACATAGGATACTAATGTGAATATTCCCATTATTGCCAATGGTGTTAGCAGGTAGTTCATCAGATCACACCTCCCATGAGGAATCGGACAACTGGTTCAATCACTCTGAGGCCAATGTCAGGCCAGATACCAAGGGTGATGGTTATTGCCGTGAGGATTATGATGGGTATCAGCATGAGGGTTGGTGCCTCTTTGATGCCCTTCCACTTTCTGGTCGGTTTGAGGAAGAAGGCCTTGATTATGGGCAGGTAGTAGCCCAGAGAGAGGGCGCTGTTGAGCAGCAGAATTATGGAAATCACAATTCCCCAGCCGCCAATGGTCGTGCTTACGTCCACGCCGGCCTTGAATATCATCCACTCACTCATGAACCCGCTGAGCGGTGGGGCGCCCGCAAGTGATAAGGCAGCGATTGTAAAAGCGAGAGACGTTATGGGCATGGCATATCCGATGCCCTTCATCTTGCTTATGTCGCGTGTGCCGATTCTGTATATTATTGCGCCAGCAGCAAGGAAAGCCAGGCCCTTCATGAAGGCATGGGTCATTATGTGGAACAGACCTCCGCGGAATCCCATGTCCGAGGCATAGGCGAAACCCAGGCCAAGACCGAGAAGTATGTAGCCGACCTGCGCGATACTGGAATATGCCAGGATACGCTTCAGATCCGGGCCCTTGACAGATAGCTGGATGAAAGCCATTAGGTTTCCAACGGTCATTGTTATTATTGCCAGAACTATTAGCAATTCTCCGAAATTGATTGCGCCCCGGAATATCATCAAGGACTTTATCAGGATTATTACCCCGGTCTCGATTACAATGCCAGAGAGCAGGGCGCTGATTCCAGTTGGTGCTGCGGAGTGAGCATCAGGAAGCCAGGTATGTAATGGCACGATTGCGGCTTTCACACCGAAGCCGATGATGAGCATCATAACGGCGATTCCAGCCAGTGGAGTGGACAATACCTCCATTCCGCTTATGGCGACCAAATCGAGCGTGTGGAACTGGCCGAAAACAAGCGCTATGCCAAAAAGTGCGAACGCAGAGCCAGCAGCGCTAAGCATCACATACTTCATGCCAGCTTCAACAGAGTCCCACTTGTCCTTCTTGAAGGCAACCAGGATATAACTGGTTATGCACATTAATTCATAGAACACATAGAGAGTGAACAGGTCATTGGAAAGGCCGATTCCCGCTATTCCGGCAACCATCAGAAGCATCAGAGGGAAGAAGTACTCCTTTCTGGACTCCTTCTGCATGTAGGTTATGGAATAAACTGAAACAACCAGTGTTAGACCAGTGGCTACAAGTGTGAGCAGGGCACCCAGCGGATCCATGGTGAGTGTGGTGCTGCCCAGTGTGTATGAGAGTATATCAGTCTGAATGTTCAGGCCGAGGAATTGAACTGCATTGGAATCATACTGGTTCCATATCGCACCGGAGAGAATGAGAGCGCCAATGAAGGCAATGCCCGAAAATAACGTTGCCATGATACCGGCTATCTTTTGATTGCCAGGGCTGAACTTTCCTGCAATGAAGGCAACATATGCTCCGGCTATCAACATCAGAATCGGTAGAAGAACCAGCATCAGAACACCCCCTGGTAGGCCAACATTATAAGCACAATTATCAGTAGAAGGACAATACCGATGAAGTTCAGGTTTGCATCGCCTGTCTGGAAGCGCCTCAATTTGAGTGCAACTTCCTTCACGCCTACTGCAATGTTATTGTACAAGCGATCGAAACCGAAACCTGTCCTGCCCCATTTTATTATCCACTGGCTAATCATATTGTTCTTGAGCGAATTCCTGAACCAGTACAGAACGAAACCGAGGCCCAGTGCAAGAACAGTGAGTCCGAAAGCCGCGCTGGTGAAGGTCTCGGAAACAAAGTCGCCGAGATAGTGGGTATGCGTTCCAAGCCCGAATACCTCGAAGCCCATGCTGAATGTCTGGATGAGTATCCATGAGGCTAAAGCGCCCACCGCGAGTATTGCCAGTACTATCAACATTACATTCGGTGTCTCGTGTACAGCATGCTTTCTATTACCCTCGCCTTCGAAGACGAGGAAGTACATTCTCAGGGAATAGGCAAATGTCAATACACCGGTGATAACTACCAGAGCCAGTGGTATCCAAAGTTCATGTTCCAGGGCACCAGCGAATATCATGTCCTTACTCCAGAAACCGCTGAATATCGGAACGCCGGCAAGCGCAAGTACGCCAATAAGCATCAGCCATCTGGTCTTGGGCATTTCTTTCTTCAAGCCGCGCATCTCGTACATGTTTCTCGTGCCAACCGAGTGAATTATTGCGCCTGCGCAAAGGAAGAGGAGTGCTTTAAAAACCGAGTGATTGAGCAAGTGGTATTGTGAAATGAAAACGCCTTGAAGGTCAACTGCACCATTGCCCAGGTTTAGAACCAATCCAATGGCAAATACCATGTAACCGAGCTGGCTGATTGTCGAATACGCTAAAAGACGTTTCAGGTCAGGCTCGACAACCGCCATTATTGCAGCCACCAGGGCGGTGATTCCACCGAGGTAGAGCAGAGTGGTCGGCCAGCCATTGACATAAACGAAAACCGGAGCCATCCTTGCCAGTATGTAGATACCTGCATTGACCATCGTGGCCGCGTGAATGAGCGCGCTTACCGTGGTCGGGGCCTCCATTGCATCCGGAAGCCAGGCATGCAGCGGAATCTGGGCAGACTTTCCCATCGCGCCGAGTATGAAGAAGAAGCCTGCAGGAGCCACATATACCATGAGGTCGTTGAATGCTACTGTATCGGCATTCGTGAGTGTGGTTATGATGTCCTGGATGCTGAATGTCTGGAACCCTAAATATAGAATGAATATTCCAATTATAAGGCCGATGTCACCGATTCTGGTTGTGACGAAGGCCTTGATTCCGGCCTTGGCAGCACTGGGGTCCTGGACATTGAAGGATATCAAGGCATACGAGCAAAGACCAACAATTTCCCAGAAGAAATAGACTATCAGAAGGTTATCGGTAATAACCAGGCAAATCATTGCACCGATGAATAACATGATGAGCGCATAGTACCTGGGAAGGCCTTTCTCGCCCTCCATGTACTTAGTGGAGTAGAGAACAACCAGGAAACCGATTCCTGAAGCAATAGCGGCCATGAATATGGCCAGTGCATCGATGTGTATGTCGAATGTTAGCCCGATTGTCGGCACCCAGTTGTATTGAGCGGTTATGGGGTCCGCGCCAGTGGCATAGATGTCGGGTATGAGAAGGAATACGAACAGCGCGACCAGACCAGATAATAGAACCGTAATCCAGGCTATTGATTTATCGCCCATTTTCTTGAGCAACGGTATGATCCCGAAGGACAGGAAGGGCAACAACACGATAAGTGTTATTATCAACCAGTTATCAATAAACATTCTTCTTCACCCCCTCAACCTGCTCATGTCTGTGATATCAAGGCTCTTGGTATGCTTCCAGACATTGACGATAATAGACAAAGCAACTGCCGCAACAATCGCCTCGATAGCTATTGCAACAACCACGTAAGCCTGAACCGAAAGACCTCCAAAACCCACGAATGCCAGTATTGCGCCTTTGGACATTATTTCCAGGCCGATAACCATCTTGATGAGATTCTTCTTGCTCAATACACAGTAAAGACCCATGCCGAGAAGTATGAAACCGAAAAGCAGATTCGTCTGCACTATCTCTATTGCCATTTGAATCCACCTCCTACGAGAGCCAATACGCCAAGTACGCTGCCGAATATCATGACCGATAGAATAAGCATGTCAAAGTTCCGCTCAACCCACAACTGATCGCCGACCGTTGCTGACGCCGAGGTTCCGCCGACATCGTCGGGCTGATCCTGGACATCATTGAAAACCACGCCTGCCACGGAGAGCAGAAGAAGAATCGCTAGAAGTCCGACACCCATGGTCAGGGAAAATTTTATTGCCGGATTCATGCCTCTTCACCCCCTCGTGTAAGACTGATAGTTGAAATGAATAGAACAGTAATCACTCCAGCACAAACAATAAGTTCCAGTGCCGCCGCAATGGGCGCGTTCGCAAGAAAGAAGGATATGCTGATTACTGCACTTGCAATACCCAGAAGGATTGCAGATTGCAACAGGTTCTTCTTCTCGATGGCAAGGAATACCAGCAAAACTGAAACTGCTAGCACTCCGATGTTGATATACACTATCATGTCCATGATTATCACACCGTTACCGGGAGTTGGGGGGACATTAAGTTAAGGTTCATAAAGGTTGTCGATAATAGGGCTGTGGGACAGAATTAATTTTCTCCTGCCCAGAACATATTGTGCCATAACGTTGTGCAGAAATTAGACGTGTCAACTCGATCTTCCCGTCTTTGTGGTATTTTCCATCCAAACCTGCGTTTGTCCTCTGAAAAACCGCTTTCAGATTGATTTCGTTTGTAATATTCACCCAGATAGCCAGTGGTGTCATTTACG
>JAUSPR010000079.1 GCA_030655715.1 Thermoplasmata archaeon | reverse complement strand
CACCAAATTGTTCGTTACATCAACGCATGATTACATTATGTTCTTCACCAACAACGGCCGCGTTTACTGGCTGAAGGCCTACAGGATTCCGGTCGGCGGCCGCCATGCCAAGGGCAAGGCCATAATCAACCTCCTGCCCAGATTGGAGGAAGGCGAGCAGGTTACGACGGCATTCCCCATCAGGACATTCGATGATGAACACTGGCTGATGTTTGCCACAAAGAACGGCATTATCAAGAAGACGAAATTATCAGCATACAGCAACCCAAGGGTCACTGGCATCTGGGCCGTGAAATTGCGTGAGAATGACGAATTGGTGCGCGTGGCCCTAACTGACGGCAACAAACAGGTTATCCTCGCTTCAGCCAACGGCCAGGCAGTTCGGTTCAAGGAAACGGACGTTCGGTCGGTCAGCCGCCATTCAATCGGAGTCAAAGGCATGACCCTGCGCAAGGACGATTCTGTAGTCACAATGGAAATCGTGTCAAGCGAGGAAGATTCCCTGCTGACAATCACCGAGAACGGGTATGGAAAACGTACTCGCGTAGGCGATTATCGACAAACCAAGCGCGGTGCCAAGGGCGTCATGACCATCCGCACGACCGAAAGAAACGGAAAGGTGGTAATGGTGCGCCATGTTTCGGACGAACACGAGCTTATCGTGACGTCTGAATCAGGCATGGTCATTCGCATGCCAGTATCGGATATTCGGGAAATCGGAAGAGCCACGCAGGGCGTCCGCATCATGAGAATCAAGGGAGACGACAAGATTGTGACAGTCTCCAGGGTCCTGAAGTCCGAAGAGGAGGAAGAGGTCCTTGAGGCAGCGGAGGCCGAGGTCGGCGCCAGCCCCAGCACCGAAAAGAAGAAGGTTTCAGATGCCGATTTTGCTGGGCTGAAGGAAGAGGAGAATGGCGATACGGAATAAAGCACCGCCCCAACCCTAAAACCTTTATTCCCCATTCCCGATACACCTATGAGGCGAATAGAATGGACAAGATCAACCTGGGAAAGAGCGACCTGAAGGTTTCGAGGATCGGAATTGGCGGCGGCCAGTGGGGTCAGGAAGGCTCCGGCATTACCGACCCATCAATGATAAAAAAGGTCATCAACCATGCCCTGGATTCAGGAATTAATTTCATTGACACTGCCGAAGCTTATGGCAACGGGCTTTCTGAAAAGATGGTCGGCGAGGTCCTGAAAGAACGAGGAGACAGGGAGAATGTTGTCATTGCCTCCAAAGTGAATACCAATCATCTCGGCTTCGATGAGGTGCTGAAGGCCTGCCATGCCAGTCTCAGGCGGCTGCAAACCGATTATATTGATTTATACCAGGTTCATTCGCCCAATCCCACAGTGCCGATTTCCGAAACAATGACAGCGCTACGCACGCTGCTGGATGACGGTCTGGTGAAGCATGTGGGAGTATCAAATTTCCAGGTCTCCATGACAGAGGTGGCAGTCAATTCCATTGAAAAATATCCTGTTATCTCCAACCAGATGGAGTACAGCCTTCTGAACCGCGGAATCGAGAAGGCCATGCTGAAGCATGCCAAGTGGCGCGAGATGGCTGTGATTGCCTATTCGCCGCTTGCCAGGGGAATGTTGACAGGCAAGTATGGTTCCAGTGACGCGATACCCCAGACGGACCGCCGTTCCAAATTCGCACTTTTCAGGAATATGGAAAACCGTGCAACGCTCCAGCCGCTATTCGATGCAATGAAGGAAATCGCGGATAAAAATGGAGCCGACCTCTCACAGGTCGCGTTGAACTGGCTCATTAAACAGGACAATATTATCCCCATTCCGAGCGCCAAGAGCCCGGAGCAGGTGGACAGCCATGTGGCGGCACTTGGATGGAAGATGTCCGATGCGGATTGGCAGAACCTGTCAGATATCTCGGGCGACCTGAGGCTGAACCTGTTCTACAATTTCGGGGACGCATAGGCATGGAGAGCAAGCGGAACAAGGACGCGGAGAACGGTCTTCAGGTTCTGACGATTATTACCATCATGTGGTTAATTGGTTTTTTCTACTGGTCCAGGAACGGAACGATTCTGGGGTATGATGCCGGACTATTGCCCATGCTCTGCTGCTCCTCGGTCAATGTGCTCCTCACAATCGTTTTCATAGCATCGTGGATTTTTGTGAGGAAGGAGAACAGGATAAAAGACCATCTGGAAATACATTTCAAAACCAGCAATTCAGTGTCCAGTGATGAGATTGCCACCAGGTTCCGGATGAAAAAATCACGCGCCTCGAGGACCATTATCATGTGGTTCACCGAGTCAAAGATTCAGGCGGACTATGACAGCAAAACTGGTGTATTCAAATTGAAAGAGATTGAACCCACTCCTACTTCTCCGGGCAAAGATTGCGAGGATCTTTAGAATATCTATCCCGTTCAGTGCAGGCAATGAGTGCTCCCCAAAGCTAAAGCATTGGGGTATCCCAATAGCTTTCATCCTGAATTTCGTGACTTCTTATTGTTATGTACTCATTCAGGATGTTTTGATAAGCTGATAGAACAGAATATCGTGGGGAGCACTTTAATTAAACTATTTCTCGCCAATAGAAAAGCTTGTAAGCGCCCTGTATCCGCAAATCTAAAGATTGCGGTATTAGGGCGAGAACATGTTTAATAAAATTTCTCTGTCTGGGCATCATCTATTCCTTTTCATCCAATTTATTTGGGGCGCAATCCGATTCATGTTTCTCTGGATGACCACAAGGGCATCCCTCGCCTGGTTCAATTTTCAACTCAGGCTTCTTGCCTCTCGGTGCAGCCATTGATGCGATTACCCCGATACCGATAATTCCGACAACAATTGCCAGCGATATGAGAACGGGCACTTCATAGAGATGCATCCAGGGCCCAGCAAGTATCATTTTTATGCCAATGAATGCCA
>JAUSPR010000053.1 GCA_030655715.1 Thermoplasmata archaeon | reverse complement strand
GACCAATCTCTGATATGAAGAAGGCGACCTTTCAGTGGTTTGAATCCCTTAGCGCACCCATTATGGCTGCCCCAAAGACCAAGCAGGGAACTAACGCAGTTTTTTTCGTCCCACGAAATGACCTTGACGCAGTCCAGGGCGACCCAACTAGAATCGATAAAATCCGCTATCCTAAGGAAATGAGGCCTTGGTTATTCGATGCCATGATTCCGTTATACTATGCATGGTCATTCCAAGATCAGGATATTCCCCAAGCAGAAAACATATGTCAGCTTGCCGAAAACCTCTATCAACTCGGTCATGGAATCGACATGGCATGGGCTGCTAGTGAAGTGATTAAATCAGAAGAACTTCAAGAGCTATTGCATGCCTATTCAGGGCAAATCTATCGTCCTGCTCACAGACATGGCCAATTGAATCAATGGGCTTGTCCTTGTCCCGGAACGTTCGAAAGCTTGGAGAGGCGCTATAATACCCGTCGCTTTGATTACAGAGATGGCGGAAAAGTATCACGACCACCAATGGCCAAACTCGTGCAAATTGCTTACAACAGCCCACCAGTTCGATGCTTATTCGAACTGCGAAAAGGCTCAAACAAAAAAGAATTTGCGCCCCATCCACTGGCACAAGCTACAAATCTTGTAATCAAGGTGCGTGATATTGCGGTCGAAAAGCTTTCCACAGCACTCCCAGCCTTGCGCGATAACATTTCAAATGCGTTTAATGAAACAGCGTCCAATGCAATTACTATTGGTTATGACTCGCGTGTGAGCATTATCCCCCTACCCAGTATCGGCAGTCGTTATGCCGATTATGAAATCAGGCGTATCCTTATCGAGGTATCCCCCAACTGTAATATATCTGCCGAAGATGTTTTTTGGGCCTTTTCAGGATTAGGTATTGCTGGCAATCCACCAAATAAAAACATGGATGTCATTCTGACACGAGTTCAGGACATAAAAAATGAAAAAATGCTCTCCCACTATGGCATTCACAAAGAGCAAGGATTCAGAATATGGCGCACGGTCACTCCCGCAGCATTGCCAGAGGTGGCAAGGAGAAGGCGTATCGACCCATCGCGGATCCATGAAGAAGCAAAAACAGGCTCGGAGCGTGCTGATGAAGAGATGCGTGCAGCCGTAGCAATTTTTAGAGAGTTGCGAACTGACCGTATGATGCCGCAAATCGAATCCATCCATGTGCAACGCGAACCTTTCGAGAGCAGGGGCATGCGTGCAGAATTGTTTGATGTTAGCAAGAAATTTCCAAAGGAACGTCTTTGGCATGCCGAGGTCATCTTTGCGGAACCTGTGTCTGGCCCCCTAATCATTGGCAATGGCCGTTTCCTTGGCCTTGGAGTCATGGTGCCGGTAAGGGATGCATGAAAATGTGTGAGGATACTCCCGATAAATCAGGGTATAATCTCGTACCCACCGGCAAAGCCGCCTTCTACCTCCACTCCTGCCCAGTCCTAACCTGGCTTTACCTCCACGGCCAGCTTGTCGTCGCACCCTCCCATGTCTACATCAAAAGCGGCAAAGAGTTGGACGCCCAGCGCTTCTCCAACAAACGCTCCATCGACCTCACCCCCTACGGAAAAGCAGACTGGGTCACCGGCACCCAGACCTCGCCCGTCATCCACGAAGGCTCGCGGGGCAAACGGCACAACGAACCGAAACGCGCCCAGTTGAGGCACTATCTCTGGGCCGCCAAACAACTGTACAACATCGATGCTGTGGGCGAACTTCACCTGAAGAAGGGGAACGTGGAGAGGGTCGAACCGGACCATGAGGCCGTGGAAAAGGACCATGCCAGACTGCTGGAGATAATGAACGGCTCCATGCCAGAACCGAAAAAAATTCCGATTTGCAAGGGTTGCACGAACAAGGACTGGTGTTGGCAATGATTATCATAAGAGTTTCGCATGCGAAACGACGAAAAGCATCAACAGCTTCGCATGGGAAACGAAGCCTTTATAAGGAATCTTTTTCGCACAAGCAAATATGTTTGAAGAGTGAGGGAAAAACATGAAGGACTATTACATATTTCAGCATTGCAAATTGGACGCGGACGAACACGTTCTCCACATCGAGGGCGATAAATCAAGGAGGTTGCCGGTGGAAGAAATTGCAGGACTGCATTTGCTGTCCGGGTACACGATTACCAGCGGGGTTATCGACCTGGCCGCGAAACATTACATACCGATTCATGCGTACAATTATTATGGCGTTTATCACGGGACCTTTTTCCCTCCGCCGGTGGAGCCCACGGGTTCCATCCTGATTAGCCAGGTAAAAAGCCGTTTGGACGAGGGAAGGAGGTTGGAACTCGCAAAATGCATTCTGGAAACATCCAATCGCTCGACGAATAGCCTGTTGAAACCCTTTGATCTGGAACTCTCGAACGATATAGAAGGCGAAACAGTTGAGGCGCTCATGCTCTCGGAAGCCAGAGTCAGAAAAGAGTATTACGCTTTACTCGACACCATTCTTCCCCCGTTCTGGAGCATTGTCAAAAGGGAACGCCAGCCCCCAAGAAGACCAGCCGATGCAGTGCTTGGCTTCGCAAATGGAATATTGTACGCAAAAATGGCGGGCTGGATTCACAGAGCGGGACTTGATCCGAGAATCAGTTACATCCACGGCGAAAGCCGCGCCAGAAACCCGTTGGCGCTGGACCTGGCCGAGGTAATGAAGGCACCCCTCTCAGAAGCCATTTTATTGGAAATAGCTGCCAGCGGTTCCGAAAGAAGCCTGATAACCGAGGTAGGAGAAGGGGTATATTTGAATGAAAAAGGAAGAAAAACAATCATCCAGTTCATAGAAGAAGTTCTGAAAAAATCAGTGCGCCCGGCAGGAAAGGATCGAGAGGATACTGTTGAATTATGGGGAAATTCCGTCCCCAGAAAGCTCCACAGATGCCTTGTGGAAGAAAATAAACCAGATTTACCGGTGATGCCATGTATATTGTCGTCGTCTACGATGCGGACCCTCATGAACGAGAGATTATCCGTGCCGTATTGATGCCCAGGTTGCACTGGATACAGAACAGCGTCTTCGCTGGCGAGATCAATCAGGTCGCGGCAAAGGACTTACAGAAGTCACTGACTGAATATGTGCGGAACTCGAAGGTCACATTCTGGCTATTCGATAGGAAGCCGGAGACTTTCCAGATAGGTACTCAGGATGACGGCGAATCGATATTCTTGTGAGCCAAAAATCATATAAACAGGAAGTAATATATATGACCTGAAGAAAAAGCCAGGCCTGAAACATAACCAATCCGAAACCTTTTTAAATGATGAGTCAAGGTCTTGTCGCTCCCGTCTGCCTACGAGGCATTGAAACTACCTGGAGCTGGTCAAGAACAGCATGAACGAGGGTCGCTCCCGTCTGCCTACGAGGCATTGAAACTTATGTGAGGTGTCTTGTTGTGGCCAAAAATAAGGTCGCTCCCGTCTGCCTACGAGGCATTGAAACGTTTGACCTTGCCGTATAACCAACGTCATGACCAGTCGCTCCCGTCTGCCTACGAGGCATTGAAACATGGCACGGACATTCCATTTCGCGACCGGCCTTAGTCGCTCCCGTCTGCCTACGAGGCATTGAAACCGGAACATGGGCGGCGTAGTTGTCAGGGTCAGGGAGTCGCTCCCGTCTGCCTACGAGGCATTGAAACAATCAGGAGTCATCGAATTAGCGAACACAGTCGAGTCGCTCCCGTCTGCCTACGAGGCATTGAAACCAATCTGGATTAAGTTGTTTCCTCTTTCCAGAGTTCGTCGCTCCCGTCTGCCTACGAGGCATTGAAACATCAACGTCGCTATCCCGATATTATTGTCGTCAAGTCGCTCCCGTCTGCCTACGAGGCATTGAAACCACCCTGATTTAGTGATGTAAACCTTGACCTCATGTCGCTCCCGTCTGCCTACGAGGCATTGAAACTAATATGATTCTTGGCTCTGGATTGTCCGACCATGTCGCTCCCGTCCGCCTACGAGGCATTGAAACTTGGAGTGCCTCAATCATCAAATCATATTCATAAGTCGTTCCCGTCCGCCTACGAGGCATTGAAACTCATTTCAACCAGAATATCCCCTACCTTCGCCATCCAAACCAGCACGTCATTTTATCGCAGCATGCCCCGCCTGTGAGGGCGGGGTAGCAACGGCATCCGGCCAACCAGACATTTTCGCATTCCCAACACCCTCTTCCGGCCTACCCGGCCCCATCACCTCCGAACCGCAGTTCGGATACCAGAAAAATTCGGATACCGATAAAACTGATAAAGCCAGCCAAACCTAAACTCATTAAATTGTTTCAAATTTTAATATAAATGCAGCCCTTCCTCAACCTTTCCTAGCTCGATCGGCGTCGTCGTTTCCCCGACCAGCGCGCCCCTCGAATTGGCAATCATGCAGGCCCCGACCTGGCCGGTTAAAATTCCCATTTGCAAGGGCTGCACTAACAAGGACTGGTGCTGGGCGTGATGCATAATAGACCTTCGCATGATAAACGACAAAAAGTACCAATAGTGTCGTATGATAAACGAAGCCTTTATAAGGAATAACTTTCATATAGGTGACCATGATAGAAGAAACCCTGAGACAATTCAACCCCTGGTGGGCGAAGGAATTCATCTCGCCCGGCATTCCGAGGCCGGGCTACGTTCGGAAAATCCGGCAGACCCTTGACTTGCGGAAGTTGGCAATACTGTTCGGCCTGCGCCGTGTGGGCAAGAGCACCATAATGAAACAGTATGTGGCCCAAGCCCTCGATACATTGTCGCCTGACAGGATATATTTCGCCTCAATGGACCATCCCGGCATGGAGAGAACGTCCATCATGGATATTCTGAGGGAATTCAGGAGAATCACCTCTGCCAGGACCGACGAGGAGGTTCTGCTTTTATTGGACGAAATACAACACAGGGACGGATTCGAGCAGGAAATCAAGGCCATCATCGACATAGATGAGAAGGTGAAAGTAGTCGCATCCGGGTCTTCGAGCCTTGCCCTGGCCCATGCGAGCCCTCACCTCACTGGCCGGTATCGCCGGATTCCGGTCCGGCCTCTGGGCTTTCGCGAGTTCCTTTCCTTCAGGTCGCAGGAGTATCTGGAACACGAACCCCAACTCATGGAGGCATTGACGGACGAGTACCTGCTGACCGGGGGGATGCCCGAATACGTCATGACCGGCGACCCCCAGACGCTGACCGATGTCATCGAGGACGTCATTTACAAGGACATATGCAGCCGGTACGATGTCCAGGACCCCAAATTGCTCAAGGAGCTCTACTTTCTCCTGATGGCGCGGGTCGGAAACCGGCTCAGCTTCAGCAAGATGGGCAGGTTGGTCGATGTGAGCGTTGACACGGCCAGAAGGTATGTGGGATATTTCGAGGAAGCATATCTTATCGAGATCATCGAGAGGGAAGGGTCCCCTAATGTCCGCAAGGCCTCGCCCAGGAAATGTTATGCGCCGGACACCGGCATCCGCGCGGTCATAGCCGGAGAGAGCGGCATCGGCTCCCTTGCCGAGAACGCTGTGTACCTCCGCCTCAGGGAGGAGGGGGACGTCAGATACCTGCTGGAAAAAGAAGGAGAAATAGATTTTCTGGTCGGCGGGAAGGCAGTTGAAGTGAAATACTGGGACCGGGTGGAGAAGGAGCAGATACCATGCCTTTCCCGGTACAAAGGGAGACGGGTGAAGGAGAAATACGTTGTCACCAGGAGAGCGGGTCCTGATGTGGGGAATGTCAGTAGGATACCGCTCTGGCGCTTTCTCGGCGGTGAGGAGCGGCAATGAAGGACTACGTCGCTCCCGTCTGCCTACGAGGCATTGAAACCCAGATATAACCATTAATAAGCGCATGGGATATCTCGTTTCCACGCCTGAAAAGCCGCGCGGCCACATTGAAGCCTGGCTTGGAAAGGGAGAGCATTTG
>JAUSPR010000048.1 GCA_030655715.1 Thermoplasmata archaeon | reverse complement strand
GCCCAAACAGCCAAGAAAACTATAAATATACTCACCCTATTCACTCCGCCAACAGGGGATTCCAAGAGAATTTCCTTCGATGGAGTAAGTTGAAAAAGAGGATGAAACCATGAAAGGAAAAAACAATAACCATGGTAAAGTTGTGGGACTTGCCCTGCTCTTTACCCTGATGATGGTGCTAAGCTCATTACCTGTTTCGGCATCTACAGCAGGAACAAGACAGAGTAGCGAATTGATTTTAAGGGTTGCAATGCAGGACGACATGAAAGGTACAAATCCATTGACGGCCTCAGATGTCTGGACATGGAATGTGTTAGGCTACCTATTCGATGGTCCGATAGGCGTGAACCCTACAACGGATGAACTTATTCCATACATTGCGGTTGGTTCGGCGAACACGTCCACTGCCCTTGATGTTGTCGACTGGAGTGATTGTGATGTTGGCGTCTTTGCAAACACGCCAAAGGAAACCTGGGGACTGGAAGTCCAGGGCAGTAATATCGGAGAATCCATTATTTTCTACGATTTCGAAGATGTGATATGGCATGATGGCGTCCAGATGGACATCCGTGACATCATGTTCTCCATGCACATGGCTGGACAGGTTCCGGAATGGTCTTCATCCATGAATCCGCTCAAGGACAATGGCGGTGGAACAGGTTCAAATTACTCATCAACAAGCTGGCTTCATGTTTATAAGGTCTGGGAAAGCACAGACCATATGCAGGCAGCATTGAAATTCGTGCTTCGGGAACCATATGCAGACTTTTTCAGAAGTACTCTTTCCACCTTCCTTTTACCAGAACACATCTGGGCCTACAAGATTTCAGGCCAGAATGTAGATGGAACAAAGTTATGGTTCGACCCTGGTTACAACCTTCTGGCTGATGATTCCTGGAAGTCCGGCCCTGCTCAGGCATATGAGAATAATCCTCCAATAGGAAATGGTCCGTTCAAGTTCGTATCCTGGGAGCCTGGTCAGATATCAAAAATAAGCACCTGGCGCGAACATTTCTTCAATGCTAATTACAAATACACTAGCTATGTTCTAGATGAATATGGTGATACCCTTGCTATACAACCGACCATTGATGCAGTGACTTTCAAGATTTACAAAACTGCAGAAGCCGCTGTTTTAGCCCTGAAGGCCGGTGACATTGACTACATTGCCTGGTCAGTTCCTCCAACATTCGTTCAGGAACTCGCAAACGAGCCTGGTGTGGCTCTTCAGCAATCGCCCGAACAGGGTTTCTTCTATCTCGCTTATAACATGAGGAAAACCTCATTTGGTTATAAGGATGGCGACCCGGCGAAGGGTGATGTGGCAAAGCCTCTCAGAAAGGCAATTGCGCATTGTATTGACAAAAACAGAATCGTCACAAGACTTCTGCTTAATCTGGGTATTGGGGGCGAAGGTCCAGTCAGTTCCATCAGTTCATGGTACAACAAGACAATCCCAACTTACAAATTTGACCCGGATGAGGCAAAGAACATCCTGGCTAGTTATAAAGTAGATAATAAATATTATTATGCGGTCGACAAGGGTGGCTCTCTTCTGACTGGCGATGCAGCAAAGGCGGCTGCCGGACCCGGCAACTGGTGGGTCCATGCTGATGGAACTGGTGGAATCGGGAGCTCGGCTGGCGGTTTGATTGAGATATTGACCCCGGAGGCTAACTATGATCCTATCCGAGCTCAGGCCGGTTTGATGATTGCACAGCAACTTCGTGACATTGGGATATATGCCGAATCTGTAGCAATGGATTTCGGTTCCATTGTTGACCGTATTGACAACAGAGATTTCGACATGTACATCCTAGGATGGAGAATCGGAAGCGACCCAACTGATTTCCTGCACGCATTCTTCCACTCAAGTGCAATCACAGTCGGACAGAACTACCCAGGTTACCAGAACTATTCATTCGACGCAGTGATTGACCAAGCAAGGAAGACTGGAGATGAAGAAGAAAGGAAACAACTAGTGTTTGAAGCCCAGGCCGCTATCTGTTATGACTTACCTTATGATGTCCTATACTTCAGGACAAATATTGAGGCATATCGTTCTGACAGATTCACAGGCTGGGAAGTAGGCTCGACAGGTTCCATATACAATTGGAATTCATTGAGAAATATTCGCGCACCAAGTCTTTTCAAGACCAATGCCCAGTTCGTGAGTCCGCCTTCTGCCATAGTGTCAAATTCGACTGACACAAAAATCGATGTATTCGTCAAGGACCAGAACGGTGACGCCATATCTGGTGCACAGGTTTGGCTGAATGCCTCAATCGGTTCTCTTGCAGCTGAAATAGGTAACACGACATCCACCGGAAAATTCACAACCATGTACACGGCACCTTATGTTGACCCCAATGACCAGGATGCAGTCCGCAATGGAACTCCAGTCATCATTCAGATAAAGGAAGCCCGGTACACCAGCGCCGATGGAACGGAATACGATCCCGCGTCAAGCAGGCTTACTCTGATAAAGGTCTTCCCTGTGGGTGCTGAGTTCTTGTCTGTGTCTTTAGAGGTTGACCCTGATGTCATTGACCCGGATATTGGTCCGGATGGCACTCTGGGATTCACTTACGTTGAGGTGTTGGTGACCAACCAAAATGGCGACCCTGTATCTGGTTCATCGGTAGCACTGTCAGTTTCTCCGGACGTACCTACGATTACGCCAGCAGAGCAATTGACAGATGCAGATGGCAAGGCTCAGTTCAAGGTGACTGCCGATGACCTTCCAGCCAATGACGGCTCAATAGTCGAATATGCACTGACAGCCACTGCTATACACCCGACTGACACCAGCATCCGTGGTGTGAACTCAATCAACCTCAACATCGTGGACACGTTAATTGAAGATGGCGGCGGAGGCGGAACACCATTCCCAAGCTTCCTCGTCGTGGCCTCTGTGTTCTGTATTGCGTCAGTCAGCTATGCAGTAATACGTAAAATAAAGAAGTAAACAATAATCGGCCCGAGAAATCGGGCCTTTTCTTCCCTTTCCCATTCACTCAAACGTAATTCGCAAAAATCGGAGATGAAATAAATGAAACTGAGAACATATCTGGTGAAAAGAACGCTACATATGATGATAACAATTCTCATAGTGTTAGTGTTGCTATTCATTCTATATCGAATGATGCCAGGGAACGCAGCTGCCTCCATGATGATGAATCCGAGGATGACCCCGGACCAGATTAACATTGTGTTGGTAAGGTACGGATTTGGACGCTGGGCTGATTATTCAGGACAATACACTGTGTCCAATTACAACCCACAAACAATTGGTAGGTACAACCTCATGGTGGAGGCGGTCGACGATGATACTGGTCAAACAGATTCGTTCTCGACATATTTCGATGTCAATGCCCCTGAAGATATGGATATCGTAGCTCCTACGGTACTTGATATCGGCTTTTCCACGGCTCCATCCATCGGCCAAAAAGCAGATTTTTATATTCTCGCTTACGATGCAGGAGCTGTAAAATCTGTTGAAGTCAATATTGTTGGACCTAACCATGTAGTGGTTGATGGCGTTCCAGTATCCTTTACCGAAACTGTTACGATGAATGCGATCGCAAACATGACCGATGAAACAAACAAAACCTATTATTATCGTGGAACAACATCGACAGTTCTCGCACTGGGTGAGGACGGCAGTTCCGAATTCATAGTTACTTACCTGGTTCAGGACAGTGCAAGAAATGTCGGCACTGCAGCTATGACATTTGATGGTATTACTGGCAATGAAACTTCCAAAATTTGGAATCTCTCCGTGGACATACCTTTTGCGAATGGCATTTATACTTACCCAAATGTCAATCAAGCCATTACATTGTCTTCCTCAGTTATTGGCGCAAATCCTACTTTCTCTATGTTCATGTCAGATAATGCCAGAAACTTTTCAGTTCCAATGACCGGGCCAGCATCTAATTTGTATACTGGCACATACACTGTTCCAGAAAATGGGAAATTAACATTTACAGTTGGAATTGGCGATATCGCAGCTACATTCCCGTTCGCAGTGAACTCGATAGGCACAATGCCAGCAGCGATCGAAGATGATGACGCTGTTTCTCCAGTACTTAGTAATTTAGTAGTTGTAACAATGGATCGAAATGGCAGGGAAGTTGTATCTCCCGAGTACCCATTTGTCCTGAGGGACCTCAGATTAAGATTAAATGCCACTGCTCTTGATTCGAATGGTGTAAGAGTTTCGAATGTGACTGCCTATGTCTTCAAACCTGATGGCATGCAAAGCTCCATGTCATTGATCCACCCAGTATATGTTCAGATGAGAACAATGGCCGAACAATTCGTAATATACATGAAAACAATGCTGGTTTTCGATTTCGGCACTTCTTATATATATCAAAGATCTTCATGGGAAGTAATAGTTGAACGTATTCCATCAACTGCATTATTGTTTGGTTCTGCTTTGGTAGTATCATATGTTATTGGAATAATGGTCGGTGTCGTGGTGGCTTGGAGACGTGGAACTGTCCTGGAGATGGGAACGATTATAGTGACACTGTTCTTCTTTTCCATGCCAATATTCTGGTTTGCCCTGATAATGCAGTGGGTTTTCTATGCACAATTGGGATGGTTCCCGCTCGCAGGTATGGGTGGAATAGACGCTCAAGGAGATCCGATTCAAGGCTTTGCCTATGTAATTGATGTTTTATGGCATCTTACAATGCCGTTAATTACCCTGGTGATTTTGGGTCTGGCCGGAACAATTCTGCTGATGAGAGCAGCCATGCTCGAGGTTATGGGTGAGGATTTCACCACCACTGCAAAAGCCAAGGGATTGAAGGAAAGCACCGTTGTTTACAAGCATGTTGCAAGAAATGCAATGTTGCCAGTCGTGACATCCATGGCCATGTCAATTGGTGGGATCATCAGTGGTGGTGTGCTGACAGAAACAATATTCTCATGGTATGGAATGGGAACCCTACTTATAGAAGGAACCTTGTCGAAGGACTTTCCAGTTGTACAGGGTGCATTTTACATATTGGCATTACTCACGATATTTGGAAATATGGCTGCGGATTTGCTTTATGCGTGGCTAGATCCGAGGGTGCAACTTTGAGGTGATATGATGGCTACAAGCAGACAAATCAAGGAAAAATTAAGAGACTACAGACGTTCTGTCAAACACAGCTGGAACCTTTTCAGGGAAAGCAGAATTGGCATGGTAGGGCTTCTCATCATGGTGCTGTTCGTTGTTATGGCGCTCATATCCCCATATCTAGGATTAAGGCATCCAACTGATTGGTGGGCTCCTGATGAAGATATTTTGGAAATCACCCCATATTTCAACATGGATGAAGGAGTTCGAACTGTGGGTCCATTTACTCAGGGCCTAGCTTACAGAATGAGGCCAGCAGCAGGAACAGGAACATCCTGTGATCGTATGTATGCGGCAGGTGGTACCGGCTCTGATTTCCAACCTTTCGGTTTGTATGCCTACAGCCAATCGGATGGAAGTAAAATATGGGACTTCAACTCCCAATCGCAGATAAGTACGGAGTTGACTGTGAATAATTATGGAAGCGAAACTGTTGTGAACAATGCCGATCTAAGAATATTCTTCGGCTGTGAGAACGGTAGATTATATGTTCTCAAGGACGGATTTGTAGAGAACTCAGCAGCTTATGCCCCCGCAGGTGCCAATATTTGGTCTTATATGCTTGACGGAACTGTAGTAGGAAAGGTCGCAATCCACGACCAGCGTGGAAATGGATTTGACGGTTCTGATCTATTCTTTGCAAGCACTACCAACGGTACATTATATGCCTTTGAAGGACCGACTCCACAGTACAATCCTGTAACTGGTCTGTACAATGTAACACAACCGATTTTGCTCTGGGCAAACCACATATCCAATGTTTCCCTTACCGCTCCTACTGTTTCAGGGACTGGCCAGCAAGTGTTTGTTGGCACATCTGACGGATGGCTGTATGGAATAGATGTCGCAAGTGGATTTGAGATACCGGAGTGGGACGGCGTGGCATATAAGGTTTCGGATAATTACTGGTCTTCCTGCCCAACCGCGGTTGGAAACCCGACCGTTGTCTATGCACCAACTGATGATGGTTTAATCCATTGCATATGGGGCACCAACGGAACCGTCAAAACAGGATGGACACATGACGAAAACCAGCCTGATGGCTCAGTTATTCGGAAGGACGGCTTCCAGCTTGCTGACAACCGGGTTCCGGATGAAGGAAATCTGACTGAGGTTTCAATGCCGCCGGATGGCAGTTACATTATTGTAGGCTCGGATACTGGTTATCTATATTCAATCAATACGAACACTGTGAATATCAGCATAGTCTTCGACACAAAGGTGGGCACGCAACAGACCTCTGTCAATGTCAAACCATATTATGACTGGCGTTTCTCCAAATACATGTTCGTCACAGCAATTAACTTCAACGACACTGCTACCGATCCGTCTGACGATTTCTCAATTCTCTATTGCATGGCATCTCCTGGGAATTCTTCAATTATCTGGAGAAAAACCATAACGGATGTGATGGTGGCACCGCCAACCAGCTTCATCAACAATGAGCATGTAAGCAATGCTGACGTCGTATTCGCCACGGTACATTTTGATTCAAATGGAACAGCGACTGGCGGTAGAATGTACTCTTACAGTGCCGCAGGTAAGGTTATTACTCCATTGCCTCCGACCTGGGTCACTCCTTCAAACAGTGGAAACACATACTGGCTTGGCACTGACGATAGGGGACATGACATTCTCAGCCAGGTTGTACTCGGCTCAAGAATCGCATTGCTTGTGGGATTCCTATCTGCCATATTCTCCATCGGCATTGGTGTGATATTCGGACTTGTGTCCGGGTATTATGGAGGTGCCATAGATGCAATATTAATGAGGTTCACGGATGTTATCCTTGTGTTGCCAGCGCTTCCATTACTGATAACATTTGCTGCCATTATGAGTCCAAGTATCTGGAATATAATCCTTATCATTTCTCTTGTAGGGTGGGGCGGTGTGGCAAGGGTCATCCGCGCAGAAGTACTAAGTCTGAAAGAGCGGCCATTCATTGACTCTGCAAGAGTCACCGGAGCCAGCAAATCCAGAATCATGTTCAAGCATATCGCTCCGAACGTTCTTCCGCTTGGTCTTCTCTACATGACATTTGCTGTCAGCGGTGCAATCCTATTCGAAGCAGCTCTAAGTTTCATCGGGCTTGGGGATCCGAGCACGATGACCTGGGGCATGATGCTGAACTATGTCCAGCACTCGGATGCATTGACCAATTGGTGGTGGCTGCTGCCTCCGGGTATTTGCATTACACTCGTCTGCATGTCATTCTTCATGCTTGGAAGAGCCTTTGACGAGATTGTAAATCCAAGGCTGAGGAGGAGGAGGTGAGCAAATGGCATTGCTAGAAGTTGAAGATTTAAAGGTCTATTTCGAGATAGCCAGAGGACATGTGAAAGCCGTGGACGGAGTTTCATTCCAGCTTGAAAAGGGCGACACACTTGGTCTGGTAGGAGAATCAGGATGCGGTAAAACCACAGCTGCCTTTGCAATAACCAGACTTCTTCCCCCCAACGGAGACATAGTTGGTGGAAAGATTACCTTTGACGGTAGGGTTATTGCAGGAAGCGATGAGGAAAATGCCCTATCAAAAAGGAAAAAAGCAAAATATGTAGACGCTCTGATGAGGGAAGTCAGGTGGAACGAGATATCCATGATTTTCCAGAGTGCCATGAATGCTTTCAATCCCGTGCACAAGGTAGGTGACCAGATTGCAGAGGCTATATTGGCTCATGAGGATATCAGCAAACAGGAAGCCAGGAAAAAGGTTATAGAACTCTTCAAACTGGTCGGCCTAGACGTTGGAAGAATAGATGGATATCCACATGAGTACAGCGGCGGCATGCGCCAGAGGGCGATGATTGCTATGGCTCTAGCTTGCAACCCGAAACTCATCATTGCAGACGAACCAACCACCGCACTTGACGTTATCATGCAAGACCGTGTTCTCGCAGAAATCAGGGATCTTCAGAGGAAACTCGGTATGGCCATGATTATCATCACTCACGATATATCCGTGGTCGCCGAGGTAGCCAAAAAGATAGCCATCATGTATGCTGGAAGATTGATGGAATACGGCGATATCGCCGCCATATTCGCAAGACCATCGAACCCGTATTCTATCGGTTTGATGGCATCCTTCCCGAGCATTGTCGGAGAGAAGAAACCTCTCTATTCCATTCCGGGCTCACCGCCTGATTTAGCTAATCCGCCGCCTGGGTGCAGATTCCACCCCCGCTGTAAATATGCAAAGAGCATATGCAAGGAACAAGTTCCAGAACTGACTGAGATTGAACCGAACCATCACTCTGCCTGTCACTTTGCGCTGGAAATTTTCAACGGTCAACTAAGTGAGGTGATCTGATGGCCGAGAGCGACATTGTGTTTAACGTAGAAAATCTCAGAAAATATTTCGAAGTGAATCAGGGCATGCTGAAGTCCCTAATAAGCAAGGACTCTCTCCATGTTCACGCTGTGGATGACATTTCCTTCAAAATCGAAAAGGGCAAGGTCCTTGGATTGGTAGGAGA
>JAUSPR010000028.1 GCA_030655715.1 Thermoplasmata archaeon | reverse complement strand
CACACAGATTTTCGAGCATGCAAGGGCATGTTTCTTGTTTACTGAATATTTTTCTTTACAGCCCGAGCCAGCGGAGAAAATCTTAAAGAAAAATACTCCAGCGCAGAAAATTGTAAAAGAGAATACCGCAGCGGAGAAAATTTCACAAAAAGAAAAACTCCAGAGGGGAAAATTCTAAAGAAAAATACTCATAGACATGACCACTGCATACTGAACTTCTTCAGTTCAAACTTATAATTCATCTGGCGTTGAATTGAACGCCAGTCTATTCAGGTCTGTCTGAATTCGCATACTCGCCCAGCCTTTCCATCAGGTCATGGCGCGTCTCCCTGATTGTCGGGCGGAATTGTCTGGCAACTTCCAACTCTGAAAGGTCGACTTCGGCCTTCACCAGGCCTTCAACGAACGGCTTGCCGCCGGCTTTGATATTCCCTCTAGGGCCTATCAACTGGTTTCCGCCCCAGAATGTCATGTTCTGCTCGGTGCCGACAAGGTTTGCGTAAGCCACGAACACGGTATTCTCGATTGCCCTGGCCGGTAGAATTTTCTCGAAAAATTCTCTTGTTGTGGATGGGGAAGCTGAGATGCAAACGATGATGTCCGCACCCTCCAGAGCATATAATTTGGAAATTTCAGGGAAGAAAATATCAAAACATATCTCAACACCCATTCTGCCTACTGGTGTGTCGAAAATCGGCATTTTGTCTCCTCTTGCGAAATAAAGGTCTTCCTCGAATGGCCCGAAATTGGCCAGCACCATTTTTCGATACGTTTCTGGCTCTGTCTCGGGACTCACCACCAGGGCGCTGTTGTAAATGACTCCTGTTCGCTCTGGATCCAGTTCTGGCATGCCGACAACGAGCCACTTTTCATGCTCACTGGCAAGTTCTGCAATTTTTCTTACGGAAGGACCATCCAAGCTCTCGGCCAGTTCATGATATCGGTCCCTCAGGGTATAGCCGGTGAGAAACATTTCGGAAAACGCAAGAACATCCGCGTCAGTGCTGCGAATGGCCCTTTCCAGTATTTTGAGATTATGGGCCTTGTCTCCGAGGCTTGGCTGCATTTGCACGAGCGCGATTTTTGACATGAACCTTGATTATGGTTCGGCCTAATATTGGTTTTGTATGTGATTAAACATGTTCTCGCCCGCATATCGCGACTTTTAAGTCTGCGGATAAGGGCGCTTTCTGGACAGTTCCAATTGCGAGAAATAGTTTAATTGAAGTGCTCCCCTCGATATCCTGTTCTATCATCAAATCGAATCACCCTGAATGAGTATCTGGCGATAAGAATTCACGAAATTCAGGATGAAAGCAATCGTCAATCCACCGTTGCATACCGTAAATATGTGTGCATAGAAAATCGAAGCTTATGTGCTTCGATAATTCAGGTATGCAACTGCCATCTGGTTAACTTCCAGCCCAGGTAACAAACGCCAGCGCTTTGATGGGCTGGTAGTTAATGGATACCCCACGCTTTAGCGTTGGGGAGCACTCATTCATCAGGCATCTGAATTTTTTGCAGCTTGGCAAGAATTTAGTGATATTGAAATTAATAGTGAGGGTCTAGGGTCTTTGTTTATAGATTAGTACAAAGGGTCTAGGAAATAGATGGACTGACTTTTCAAAAGCCAGTCTCTCCCTAGTCCCTGCACCCCAGACCCTTACTTTCACTAAAAAGTTGACAGATTCATTCTTTGGAAAGTTTTAAAAACCATATGCATATTGGAGGGTTCATGGCGCGAAGAAAAAAGATAGGCGAATTGCGTGACACTGAAGTCGAGTGCGGGTACTGTGATGCAATCATACCAGAGGATGCTGTACGATGCCCGAATTGTGGCAAGCTATTCTCTGCCGCAAAGAAATTAGCCGTCTTCGCCATAGTGGTGATTATTGTGATTGCAGGAATGTCTTATTTCGCATATACAGCATATTTTACCGGCCAGCAGGCAGCAATTAACGACCTGGACCCTATCAACCCGGATGGCACAACGCCACCACCGGCCACCGGCGGCAAGACCATTGTCTTCGAGCTCAAGGAAGCGGATGTCCCGAACACCTGCAATAATTTCAAGAATTATGTCAATGACCAGTATTTTGATGGTCTAATCTTCCACAGGATAATTGACGGCTTCATGATACAGGGAGGCGGCATGAATCCCGATATGACCCCGAAAACAGCCACATACCCCCCAATAGCTCTCGAGATAAGCCCCACCCTCAGGCATATCGATGGTGCGGTTGCCATGGCAAGAACTACCGACCCGAACACCGCCACCAGCCAGTTCTATATCTGTGATGGTGCACAGGCCAGTCTCGACGACCAATATGCAGTATTTGGCCAGGTTACATCCGGCATGGATGTCGTAAGGGCGATTTCAGCGGTTGCAACTGACAAGGCCAATGGCGATGTACCACTAAGTCCGGTAGTGATTCTGAGCGCCAGGTTGAGCACCATAGGCGGTAAAAACTACGTTACCATGGTCGTGGATTTCTAAAATAACTAGCCTGAATCCAGCTATTATTACTACTGCGCATCTTCAGATTTCATTCTTTCACTTATGGTTTTAACCGCATTCTTTGCCATTCTGGTGCTTGCCACAATCACCAAAACCGAACCGGCAACTGCCATTGAAACTCCAATCACATAATAGAAAGTTGGCCCTTCCAATACCATGAGCCTGGGAAGAAATACACAAATTGCGCCGGCCATCATTATGCCATAACCCAAGAAATAGAGCCCACTTCTTTTTACATTTACAGGTTCTGCCTTGCCGCTGCAGTATATGCAGTTATCCTGATCCACTCGGCTCTTGACAAATGCCTTGTTGCATCTGGGGCAATAATTGTATCTCATGAACCTACATCATGGCGGTGCGATAAATCGCTTTGCATGGTTTAATGTCAAGCGGTCAAGAATCCTCAGGCGTTCAGGCCTGAGATGAATTGACCAATTACACGAATACAATCAGAAGATAAACCGCCATGCACCGTGCATGTTCTGGCACATGAAATCAAAGCTAACTGGCTTTGATAACTCAGGTGCATGGCCTACGTACGTAAACTTCCAGCCCTGGCAACAAACGTCAGCTCCTTTAGGGGCTGGTAGTTTGTGGGAATCCCAGGGTATCCCCTCGATATGCTTATATGGTCTTTGGCTGATTACTGATTAGAAAGAGGGAGAACAAGATGAAAGACTCGGCGAAGTTACTGAACTTCAAAGTAAACAGAGACCTGAAATTCACGGCATTCAGGGTTGTCAATTTTGGCATTAGGAGGCCACTCTCTTTTAACAATGACAGGGATTTGTCCTTCACTTCAAGCCGGGACCTGGGTTTCGGCAAGCGCGGTGTTGTTTTCCGAGGCTATGTATGCCCGGTCTGCAAAGCGCCCGTTGCCAAGAACGCGCCCAAATGCGATGAATGCGGCGTTAAGTTCGAGCAACCCAAGGCCAAAACGACCCCAAAAAAGACATTTGCTGAGCAACTTGCGCGCAACAAACCAAAGGCATCACCGCAGAGGCGGAGCACATTCCAGTGCCCGGGCTGCGGTAAAATTCTTTACGTGGGCGCGGAGAGATGCCCGGATTGTTCCACTGGCTTCGTTAGCAGGGACAAGGTCCCGCCCCCGCAGGCAACAACAGCCGAAACACCGCTGGAGGCAGTGTTCTGCGGCAATTGCAACTACAGGATTCCACCGACAGACCGGTTCTGCAGACGATGCGGCAGCCAGCGCCCCAAGGGCACTGGTAGCGCTACAGTCAGCTGGGACGAATATAAGACCAGAGGAAAGGATGTCGGCTTAGTTTCATGGGACGAATATACAGACAGAAGTAAAGGAGGATGATAAAATGATAATTAGCTTCTACTTGGTAGTTGCGATAATCTGCGCGGTGATGTTGATAATAATGGCCGCATTCGCGGATTTCGGAGGAGATGCCGGATTTGACGGTGTGGATATGCACCTGGACACAGGTGCAGATGCAGGATTTGGAGATTTCCACGGAGCTGGAATAAGCCCGTTGAGCATACCCATTATATTGGTATTTGGCACCCTTTTCGGGGCATTCGGAGCAGTCTTCGAGGACATGGAAATGAATACCATACTAGTACCCACCCTGTCAGCACTTATCGGTGTTGCAATCACTGCGGTGATTTTCGTATTGCTGGTCAAGGTATTTGTGAAGAGCCAGGCTACAACCCAGGTACACATCAAGGATCTTGTTGGCAGTGACGGCGAGACAACCATGCCAATCAAACCCGGGTCACCGGGACAGATAATGGTCATTACCGAGGAGCGCGGCAGGACATTGGTTTCTGCCGTGTCCGAGGTGGACATACCCACTAACGCGATGGTCAACATCGTAGGGATAGCTGGGAACGGAGTAAAAGTAGTACCGAAGAATGGAGGTGAATAAATTGGACGGAATGACAGCGCTATTTATCGGCCTGCTTATCGTGGGCGGAATAATGGCTTTGATTTTAGCCTATGCCTCGAGGTACAAGAAGGTACCTCCAGACAAGGCCATGGTAGTATATGGAAGAAAGATTAAGGCACCCGGAAAGAGGGGCTACGAGGTGATATCCGGTGGTGGAAAATTCATATATCCCATCATCGAATCATACGAATTCCTTCCTCTTGACGTGAGAACGCTGGACGTTAATGTTCGTGACATTGTTACAGATGTCACCACAAGCGGTGCGAAGCTCAATGTGAAGTGCGTTACCCAGGTCAAGATTTCATCTGACATGGCATCACTGCACACCGCAGCGGAGCAATTGCTTCACAAGAGCGATGGGGAAATCAATGAAATTGCAATGAAGACGCTCGAAGGCCATGTGAGAGGCGTTTGCGCCACCATGACCATCGAGGAAATCAACAGCGACAGGGACAAAATCAGTATTAAAATTTCCAACATGGCCGCTAAAGACCTGATGAACATGGGTATTGAGATACGATCGTTCGTCATCAAGGAGATCGAGGACGAGCATGGCTATCTTGAGGCTCTGGGTATCAAGAGGACAGAGGAGGTCAAGAGGGACGCCAGGATCGGTAAGGCCAATGCAAACAGGCAGGCAACCATCCAGGAGGCGAAAGCCGCCCAGGAAGGGGAGCAGGCCAATGCTGAAGCTGAAGCCCAGGTCGCTGTATTCCACAGGGACAGGGACATCACCCGGCAGAAGGCCGAGGCCGAGGTGGAAAAGGAGCGCGCAAACCGGGAAATCTCGTTCGCAATCCAGGACGCCCGCAGAAAGCAGGAACTGATTGTCGAGGAAAGGACCATTGACATTCGTGACAAAGAAAAGAGCGTCGAGGTCGAGCGGCAAGAGGTTCTGAGACGGACGCAGGAGCAGGAAGCCGTTCTGGTCGTGCCTGCAAAGGCCAAGGCTGACTCCGTGATCGCGGAAGCCGAGGGAGAAAAAACCCGAATGATGCTCATAGCTGAAGGAGAGAAGCAGCAGTTGACACTCGTAGCTGATGGCCAGGCTGAGAAAATCCGCAGGGAAGGCACTGCCGAGGCCGACATCATCAGGCTCAAGGGTCTTGCCGAAGCAGACGCAATCCGCGCGAAGGGACTTGCCGAGGCCGAGGCGATGGAGAAGAAGGCTCTGGCCTGGGAGATGTACGGAAAGGCCGCACTTACCCAGCTCATAGTCGAACAGCTACCAGCCATCGTCGGAGAGGCATCCAAGACGCTCATGAACACCGAGAAAATTATCGTCATGGGCGAAGGCGGACCTTCAAAGCTTGTTAGCAGCATTGTCGACATAGCTGCGCAGGCACCTGCACTGGTGAAGACACTCACCGGCATGGATATCGGAGAGCTGGTTCAGAAGACCAAGGAACTGATCAAGTAATCAGCAAATCCCACGGATTTGCTGGAACCAAAAATGCCCGTCTTGTTTTCAGGACGGGCAAATTTTCAATTTTTGATTTGTTTGATGAGGGAAGGTGAATGATAATGAAAAAATCGAAAGGCCAAGGAATAAGGCTCGTGACGGTCGGGCTACTGGCAGCCATGATATTTATGAGCCTGCTTCTAGCTGTCCTTCTCCCAGAATTGAAACTCCCGGCTTTGTATTTTCTGTTTACCTACGGGATAGTGCTCATAATCATTGCCTATTTCGATTACATACCGGGTCCGAATCACAGGCTGGCCGAGATGCTCAAGGTGGATTCGGCCTATGTGCGTCACTTGGAAGGTGAGAGACAGACAGACCGAGGGATGTCAACCAGCACGATGATTCTGCTAGCACTCGGGATAATATCTTTTTTGATTGGAATTTTGATAGTATCAATATCTTGAGCTATTAATAATGAAGCCAAGTAAGAAAATAACTGGCCTGAAGGCAAGGGATTTTTCGATGTCTGGCCTTCCATTCGGGGTCCATCAGCTCCGAGTGCCTGGACCTCATGGTCGATATATCATCCGGAGAAGGGGAGGCCAGGTATGGTATCGAGCTGGTGTTGAACGCCGGCCTTAATGCTCAGTACCAGAGAACCGAGGAAATCACAGCCAAATAAATTATTAAAAAAGAAGATGTGTCCTCATATGGAGGACACATATCTGTCTGATTAATCCTTGCCGAGGTCCCAAAGGGTCTTCAAGGCTATGATAACGGCTGCTGGTGCGAAGAACAATATCATGCACAGTGTGACACCGGAGACATAGCTTCCGATGAGCGGGATATCCAGCGTGCTCTGTCCGGCAATTCCCACGGCAACGAGTGCGATTGCGCCAATCAGGAACTGTGTTATCTCATCCTTGGTGATGGTCCCTGTGCCGAGTATGGTCAGTAAACCCACCAGGAAACCCAGCCCGGTCAGGATTGCGGCTATGTAACCCCACGAGTCATCCGCTGCAAATCCGCCACCACCAGTCTCGATGATTTCGGCTCCAATGAGCAGTCCGACCACAATCGCTATTATCACACCCAAGAGAAAAAATATTGGGCCTAGTTTTGTTAGAAGGCCTTTTCCCTTCCCTCTCGCCTTTCTTGCATTGTTTTTTACATCCATCCATATCACCTATCTGACAACTTCATGCATGATAGCATGAGCAAGACTCATATATATCTCATTAATTAAATAGTTTGGGAATATAATATTACTGTGTAGCCCATCTTCAAAAAAGAAGAAGGATCCTATCGAGCATAGGTCGAACTCACTCGTGAGTTCACGTTTAGCCAGTAAAAAGATAACGGGCCTGAAGGGATGTTCGAGGAATTTGGCTTTGATACCAAGTTCCTTTCGAACCCTTGACTCCTCGGTTAAGAGCCGAGTGCTCCACCTAGCTGAGCTACAGGCCCATTTAGTTTGCGAATAGTTTCTTATGAGCCTGTACGCTAGGTAGAACCTAGCTGAGCGCTCGTCTGGGTTGATAACTCCGACAAGAACAGGCCCATTTAGTTTGCGGATAGTTAAGTGTCCCCACAATCCTGTACCCATTAAAAATCTTTGGTCGTGATTATTTGTATTTCAGAATTTTGTCAGCCTCATTATGGAAATCTTATCGACCGGCATAACTCTTATTATTTATCCCGCATATTAGGTGCTGTAGAGTCCTGAAATTATTTCGCCGAGAGATATCACCGTGTGAAAACATGGTGAAATTGACGAACAAGAAGATCAAATGGATGGTGGATGAAGTGGTTAAAAAATCTGAGGACACGGGGATTGTGGCATCCATCCAGGGA
>JAUSPR010000019.1 GCA_030655715.1 Thermoplasmata archaeon | reverse complement strand
GACCAGAAATTTGATTCCAAGGGTCCGAGGGGAAAGAAACAAAGAAAAGACAGGAAACCAAAGGGCAAACCGCCGAACCACCTCGATCTTGTAAAGCACATGGACAAGCACGGCCAGCTTCCTTGTCTATTCTTCAATTTCTCCAGAAAGGACTGCGAGTCCAAGGCCCTTGAAACAGCTTATAACATGAATTTCTTCAAACAACCCGAACCTGAGATGGACAAGATAATTGAAACTCATCTTTCTGACCCGGAGTTGGCCGAAATGGACTCTATTAGGGGCTTGATTCAGGCACTTGACCGCGGAGTGGCGTTTCACCATGCCGGAATGCTTCCTGCAGCGAAAAGGGCCGTGGAAGAGGCCTTCGGCAAGAATCTGATAAGCGTTCTCTATGCAACCGAGACTTTCGCAGTGGGAATCAACTATCCTGCGAGGACAGTGGCATTCTCCAGCCTCAGAAAATACGATGGCACAAGGCACAGGTATGTCAATTCAAAGGAATACTTTCAGATGGCCGGTCGAGCAGGAAGGCGAGGCATGGATACCAGGGGAACCGTAATCGCCAGCATTGACAAATTCCAGGACGATCTTTCGGAAATTCAGAGGCTTACCAAGGCCGATCGCATTCCGATATTCTCTCAATTCGAGCTTTCCTACAATACGGCGCTCAATCTGATAGACAAGCATTCCCAGGCTGAAATAGAGAAAGTATTGGAGAAAAGCTTCGACTCTTTCATAAAAAGGAATGCAGGCCAGCGCGTGAATGTCTGGACATCATGGAACAACCGTGTCCGTGTCCTCAGGAAGCTTGACCACTTGCAGGGAAACGCTCTCACTCAGAAGGGAAGGTTCACAACCAAAATATTCACAGAGGAACTGGTTACCGCCGAAATCTTCGCAGACAATAAATGGAAGAAATGGACCTCCCTGGAACTGGCATGTCTCGCGGCAGCCATAACCTACGAGCCAAGGCATTTCCGCGCTCAGAGGCCCAAAAGAGGCCAGATATTTTACAGGCTCATGTCAAGTTTAGAGGGCAATCCTTATCTGATGAGGAACTTGAGCATATTCGGTTTATCTGCCAGGATACCTCTGGTGGAAGCATGGTACCGTGGAGAGAGCTTTGCCCAACTGGTTCTGGATTTTGACCTGCCAGAAGGCGATATAATCAGAATATTCCGGCAAACAATCGACGTTCTCGAGCAGGTGAGAAGGGCCACAGACCAGGAAGGCTTGAAGGAAAAGATTAGCGGAGCAATAAACTTACTGGACAAGGATGTAGTCAGTGTAACTTTCTAATTATTTCTTTTCCCACTTGTAAACATCAATTACCTTGGATAGGGTGCTTCCGCGCTTGATTTCCTCGCGTATCCTTTCTTCCCTTTCCATGACGTCCAGCGCCCTGTTGGCTATCTCCATGGCATCTTTCTGGGGAATGACAACCACGCCGCTCTCGTCACCCACTATCCAGTCACCCGGATTTACAGTCTGACCTCCGCAGGTAATTTCAACGCCAATCTCCCCGAGTCCTTTGGGTTCACCGGCGGCAGGCCTTCTGTGCCTGGCAAAGGCCGGAAAGCCCATGTCCACAATGGAATTAACATCCCTTATGGCCCCGTCTATCACAATGCCGGAAATACCTCTCATCTTGCTGCTCCAGGAGGCAAGCTCGCCCCAGACTGCCATTTCCCCGCCATGGACATCGATTACCAAAACGTCGCCTTTCTGGGCAATGTCAATGGCCTCGACAACCTTGGCCCAGTCGCCGTCCATTGTTCTGACTGTAACAGCCTGGCCGACCATCTTGCCATTGTGTTTTATGAACGGCATTATTCCTGCCATGGAACCTCTGGTGTGCATGGCATCCGCAATATTGGGCGTGGAAACCTTCTCCAGCGCCTTTCGGATTTCCTCCGGACCATATTTTTTAAATTTACCGCTTGCAATAGGTTTCATCGTGGAAATGGATTTGACAATCTGTTTTGTAGCCTCGGTAACCTTCTTTGATTTGGTGATAGCGCCTCCGATAATCACAATCGAGGCTCCATTTTTGACTGCCAGTGGAGCTGTTTCTGAATTAATCCCGCCTGCAACAGCCACAGGAATTTTAACCGCCTTAGAAACCGCCTTCAGGTCTGCGAATGGCGTGCCGCCCACCATTTGCTCGTCAATGCTGACATGAATGCAAATGTAATCCGCTCCCAGTTTCTCGCATTCCATGGCACGTTTTGGTTTATCAGGCACTCGCATAAGGTCAATCATAATCTTGGAACCGTACTGGCGGGCTGATTTCACAGCCTCGGTTATAGTCGAATCCTCGGAAATACCCATTATGCAGACAATGCTGGCCCCAGCCTTGGTGGCAATCTCCACTTCCAGGCCTCCTGTGTCCAGGGTTTTCAGGTCTGCCACTATTGTCTTGCCGGGGAATTTCGTTCTCAGTTTCCTAATAATGTCAAGACCCTCGCTCTTTATCAGGGGCGTACCGGCCTCCAGCCAGTCTATGCCGCCGTCAACGGCTTCCTTGGCGATCTGGAGCGCCCTGTGGGTGTCCACCAGGTCCAGTGCTACTTGGGTTATTATCTTGGTCATGGTACACCTGATATGGTATATGCCTGAATAAAAATCTATCGCCCACAAATGTGATTAAAAGGTACACCGCCGTGCACATGTGCATGACCCGCCATGCACCGTGCAGATATTTGTACATGAAATCAAAGCTAATTGGCTTTGATAATTCAGGTACATGGCCTACACTTGTAAACTTCCAGCCCAGGCATAAAACGCCAGTTCTTCAATGGGCTGGTAGTTTATATGTTGAACGTAAAACTGCCGCTGGCACTGTCATCCGCTCTCGGTTTCCAGTCCCTTACTTCGTTCAACCTTATCTCCCTGGGGGTCCTATCGGCCAGCAATCTTGAAATCCCAGGAACATGGCCGTCGCCGATAACTGCCAGCACGTTCGTGTGCTTTTCCTCCAATTTTCTTAATTGATTGGCCATATGCTCGTTTCTTTCATCAACAAGCACCTTTTTTATTGTGGGCAGGGACTTGCCGACCTCTTCCAGATATTCTTCTCCCTGTTCTGCGTATTTCTCCATTTCCCTTTCCA
>JAUSPR010000011.1 GCA_030655715.1 Thermoplasmata archaeon | reverse complement strand
TAAACTACCAGCCCCTTGTATATACACCCCACGAGGTCTATATTTCTGTAAAGCGTTCTATAAATGGGCCGAGGGGGGGGGCGAAAGTGCTTTGTCCGATAAATGTCCGTTATGTGTCCGATATGTCCGATAAATGTCCGTTATTTTAGTTTGTATATTCTACCTTATGGTGAATCCAATCGAGTGAAAAGATTTCACGTCTCCTCTTCGAATATGTATTTCGCTATCTCCTCGGGAGTCTCGGGCATTCTTCCTTCAAAGAATGCCCTGGTCCATTTCAAGTATCCTATTCCGTCCGGGCTTTTGTGATTCTTTGCTATCCCTTTCAAGAACCTGATGCATGAAAATATCTCGCCGATGGTATAATCCTCATTTCCAGTTCTTCTTCCCAGTATCAACATCGCCTTTACTCCCTTCGAGATTTCCGAGGCCAGTGTATCCTCTTTCTGATTGTCGAAATTCCTGAGAAGGCTGTCGAAGGTACTCTGGACATCCCTGTCGGTTATGTTCGGGTGCGATTCCCAATACTCCATAACTGTCCTCTCTATGGAAAAAAACACGTCTAAATAGTCTTCCATGTCAAGTATCCGGACCCCCGCTTTATTGTTGATGGTCAGTTCTCCGAGGGGGGCTTTCACGTCATCCTCCGTGATGACGATAACGTCATCTTCCGTTGACGCATCCGTAACTTCTTCGAACTTCTCGCACCTTTTGATGCCGACGGGCGGCCCGGAATACCCATCATAACCGAATTCAAAATCGATTTCGATGCCATAGGTATTTCTGACGATTTCGGTAATCTCCTTGAACGCGCTCGCGTCCTTCGCCTCGAACCGTCTGGCAAAGCTGTCAAAGCTTCCTTTGCTTTTCGGCATATCATCCCAGATAAATAAGAGGGCGTGCAACAGGTCATCCGCCTCGCCGGTATATGGGCAGTGATGCCCGTGTTCGCAGTTCATGCAGGTTATCATGCTTGCCCCGGTATCATGCATACGCATCATCAACCATCCTCGCATTCAGAATGTTCACTCAGTATAATAAAATTCGCCGGACGACTTCTGCTCCCTGTCAAGCCTCGAGTCCTTCTTGTTGATTCTGGGCCGATTTGTATCATTGTCGCGCCTGAAGGTAATATCCACATTCTTGAGAAAGAGGTTCATGCCTTCTCTCATGCCTAACGGCCCTTCGCCCTTGCCATTGACTGACGGCTCGCCACTGAACACCATTATTGAATCGGATACCATGTCAATGAAGTAAACATCGTGGTCCACAATCATGCCGCTGCGCCCGGATTTTTCTATAACCCTGCGAATTGTTTTTGCGGCTTCCATTCTCTGGTTGGAATCCAGGTAGGCCGAAGGCTCGTCAATCAGGTAGATATCTGCTTCCCTTGCCAGACAAAGCGCGATTGCCACCCTCTGGAGTTCCCCGCCTGAAAGCGAGGGCAAATCCCTGTTCATGAGCGGTTCCAGGTTCAGGGGATTGTGCACTTCAGTCTTGAAGAATCCCGAGGTTATACGGCCGCCCAGCTCGGTCATGAAAAGCTCGCTCACAGTGCCATCGAAGCTCGGCTCGATGTACTGCGGTTTGTAGGATACCTTAACATTGGCGTCTATTTCCCCGGTATCAGGAGAAATCTCGTCGGCCAGCATTTTAACAAATGTGGTCTTTCCCGTGGCATTGGGCCCGACAATGCCGACAACCTCGCCTGCTTTAATCGAACCCGGCTCGGTGTTTAGAGTGAATTTATCGAATTTCTTCTGAAGCTTGCCGAAGCTGACCAGCGAAACTGCGGACCAGTCCTTTCTCGGCGCTCGCGTTTCGAACTTGATATTTCTGTCCCGAATTCTGACATTTTCCTCTTTCAGGAAGCCGTCCAGATAGGTGTTTATGGCGTTTCTCACGGTTCTGGGTTGGGACAGTACGCCGAAACTGCCCTCAAAACCGTACATCAGATGAACCGTGTCAGCCAGGAAATCGAGAACAGCAAGGTCATGCTCGATCACCATCACGCTCTTGGTCTCCGCAATGCCCTGTATCACCTTGGCGATTTTCAGCCTCTGATAGATGTCCAGGTAGGAGGACGGTTCGTCGAAGAAGTAAATATCCGCGTCTTTCAGGATAGTGGCTGCAATTGCCACGCGCTGTAGCTCGCCTCCGGATAACTGGCCAATATCCCTGTCAAGGTATGAGCCCAGGTCAAGTTCCGTTGCAATGTCCTCAAGGTTTTTATCTGTCTCGACTTTTTCAAGCAATTTTTTCACTTTGCCGGTATGCACCCTGGGCAGCATGTCCACGTACTGCGGTTTGAAGGAGAATGTCAATTCACCGCTGGCCACCTTTTCCAGGTGGTTGTTTAATTCTGTACCAGCATATTTCTCAAGCACCGGTTCCCAGCTTGGCTCGTCCTCCAGATTTCCAAGGTTGGGAATCTCCTGGCCGCTAAGAATTTTGAACGCGGTGGTCTTGCCTATGGCATTCGGTCCCAGCATCCCGACGACCTCCCCGGACCTGGGAATGGGGAGACGGTACAGCCTGAAACCGTTCACGCCGTATTGCTGGACAAGCTCACCTTCCAGCTCAGCAGCAAGATTGATTATCTGAATTGCCCCGTGCGGGCATTTGTGAACGCAAATTCCGCAGCCAACGCAAAGGTTCTCGTTGATTATTGGCTTACCTTTCTCGCCAACGATTATGGTCTCGTCGCCGGACCGCACCCTGGGGCAGTACTTGATGCACTCCTGGTTGCATTTTTTGGGTTGGCATTTGTCCCTGTTCAGCGTGGCTATGCGCATGACCTCCCCATATCAAATCAAGCATAAAAAAAGGAGGGTCACGCGACCAGAGATATATTCCTTGGATTGTATATTAACGAAAGTTTTATATACCTCGTAGTGTAGTACAAACCTAACTTGGGGATGTCAAAATCAACTTGATGATTGAGGACAAACCTCTATATGGATTAAAAAATAGGAGATGAATGAAATGAACAAAATAAAAATGATATCGCTGGCAGTGGTTCTGATGATGGTCATCAGCGCCTTTGGCATGATTATGCCCGCAGCCAGTGCGCAAATTGTGAACAAGGATGATAGCCGTAGCATCTATATACAAGGCTCGAGCATTGACAATTACAACCCTGGTCCATTCTCGGTGAAACCTATTTACCCAGGTAGCCTAAATGTGAACTTCAACATCCGGATAGACAATGATGGCGGAGATGCAATGTCGGATGACAACCCCATAATATACGCAAACCTGTCAATAAGCACTACACTGAGGGACGAGACCGGCTCCAGCGTTACCACCCCAATCTCAAACTGGGATGTCAACAGGGTGGACGATGAGGCCACAATCGGGGAATCGAACGGGCACACCTTCTCTGGTTTCCAGTTCGATGTTAAGGGC
>JAUSPR010000002.1 GCA_030655715.1 Thermoplasmata archaeon | reverse complement strand
TACCAGCCCCTAAAGTAGCTGGCGTTTATTGCGGGGCTGGAAATTTACGTGTGTAGGCCATGCACCTGAATTCTCAAAGCCGATTGGCTTTGATTTCATGTGCTATATGTTGCACGGTACATGGCGGTCTTCCACGTTTTTATTGTCCATGCCGATTCATCTCAGCCCTGAAGGACTGAGTGTTCTCGGCATTTGTACAGTAAAAAATGCAGGGGCAAGAAGAATGCGGAAACCGCGCCGGAGTGCTGCGAAAGCAAGATGGAGCCGTTGGATGTTTGCACCACAGCCTCAAGCCAGGAGCATTCCAGGCCCATGGGAACCGAGGAACCGTGCGATGATGGCAGAGGCGCTTAGATAGTCATTTCATTTTTCAAGGTCTGTGGTCTTTTCTTAAGTTTTTTGATATAATTCCTGGCCCATGCGTAGGACACTAACGAACCGGTGATATTAGCCACCACCAGCCCCCACCATACGCCGTCCAGACCCATTCCTAATGTTACTGCGAATATGTATGCAAGCGGTGGTGTTAGAACCACTGTTCTGAGGATTGTCACGGCCAGGGCATTCATTCCCTTGCCCACGCCCTGGAACATCGAGCTGGACAGCATGCCCAGGGCCACGCCAGGAAGGAATAGCCAGGTAATCTGGAAATATCTGATAAGGTCTGGAGCAATCTGCTTTGCCCCCTCGGATTGGGTGAATACGGCCGTTATTGGAACTGCAAGAATGAATATCGCGGCAGCCACAGCAATCTCGATTATCAAACCTATTTTAATTGAATAATTTAGGGCTATCTCCATTCTCCGGTATTTTCGCATACCGAAGGTAGCGCCGCATACCGATACGACCGCTGTCGCAATGCCCAACAATGGCATTATCCCGAGGGTCGATATGCGCCAACCAGTCGTCAGAACCGCAACGCCGTCGGTACCCCCTATACCCACGATAATTATGTTCAGGATGAGCATGTTGATGGACATGGAAAGTTGCTGGACCGAGGCAGGTAAACCCACACTGAAAATGTCCTTTGTGACGACACGGTCGAACTTGAACTTCCTGAAGTGAAAGTCCACATAAGTGTTCTTTTTCATGAATAGCCAGTAGAACAGAAGAACCGATGAAACGCTGAGCGATATCAGGGTCGCCCAGGCTGCACCGGCAACTCCCAGGTCCATAGTGTAAATCATTATTGGGTCAAGAATGATATTGATTATTCCGCCCAGCATCATTGCGGACATTGCGCGTTTGGCATCACCTTCACCTCTGAGAAGGGCGTTTGCCACATTTGCAAAGAATATGATTATCGTTCCGGAGAATAATATCTGGCTGTAGGCCACGGTATCGTTCAGGGTCTCTCCTGCCCCAATGGCCTGGAACATCGGCCTTGCAAAGATGAGGAACGGTATCATCATTGCAATGGAAATCAGGACAGAAAAGACAATCGTGTGGCTAGCCACAGAATCAGCGCCTGCCTTGTCCTTTGCACCGATCCGCCGGGAAATGGCTGCCCCACCACCTGTACCTATTCCAGTGGCCAGGGCCATTAACATGAAGAAGAATGGGAAGAAGAAGCCCACTGCCGATAGGGCATTTGACCCAAGGCCGGATACCCAGAATGCGTCCACAAGATTGTAAATCGTCTGGATGGACATGGCAAACATCATCGGCCAGGCAAGCTTGAATATGGCCTTTTTCGGATTGCCAATTAGCGTTTTTACGCCCTGGTGGGGGTTTAATGGTCTATCATGAGGGGGTTCCAGGCCAGCACACCCAAGTTGATTTCCCGTATAAATTCTCTGCCTATAAATTACAAGTGTAGGCCAATGCACCTGAATTATCAAAGCCATAACGCTTTTTCAACCTATTACTTATTATAATACCCCAACTTGGCAGTGACATCGAAGGTTTCTTCATGAACAGTGAAAAATTCAGTGATTTTGGACTTATCGAACCGATAAATCACGCATTGCGCGACATTGACTATTCAATACCAACTCCGGTACAGGTGCAGGCAATACCGCCATTACTGGCTGGCCGCGACCTGCTCGGATGTGCCCAGACCGGCACAGGAAAGACCGCGGCATTCGCATTGCCCATAATCCAACATCTGGCCAAGAACCCGCGCAAGCGCGAGCGAGGCATTGTCCGCGCCCTGATTGTGACGCCTACCAGGGAACTTGCCGCCCAGATTCATCAGAATCTGAACATGTACTGCAAGTATCTGAACGTGAGGTCAATCGTTGTGTACGGCGGCGTGGGCCAGAGCCCGCAGGTGAAGAGCCTGAACCAGGGCGTTGATATCCTGGTCGCGACACCCGGCAGGCTGCTGGACCTCATTGGACAGGGTTATATCAAACTGCAAAATGTGGAAATTTTCGTTCTTGACGAAGCTGACCGCATGCTTGACATGGGTTTCATTCCAGACGTTCGAAGAATTCTCAATTATTTGCCAAGAAAGAGGCAGACAATGTTCCTTTCCGCAACCATGCCCCCGAAAGTTGTCCAACTGGCAAAAAACATGGTCTATGACCCGGTGCGCGTTGACGTTACGCCTGAGAAACCGGTTGTAGAATTCATAGAGCAACGCTTGATGATGGTCGAGGTGAGGCAGAAATCAACAGTGCTCATGAACATTCTCAAGGATCAGAGCGTAAGCAGAGCGCTGGTATTCACACGCACAAAACACGGCGCCAACAAACTGGTCAAATTGCTCGGGCGTGCCGACATACCGGCGCAGGGCATACATGGAAACAAAGGGCAAGCTGCCCGCCAAAAGGCTATGGCAGATTTCAAGGCCGGCCGCATTCGGGTGCTGGTAGCAACAGACATTGCTGCACGCGGCATCGATGTCGAGGGCATAAGCCATGTCATCAACCATGACATCCCGAACATCGCTGAAACATATGTTCATCGCATTGGCAGAACTGCTCGCGCGGGCAGCCATGGCATATCCATATCACTTTGTAGCCCCGAAGAACGGGAGTTCATTCGTGACATCGAGAAACTTATCAGGCAGCCCATTCCCGTGGTCAGTGAAACGCCATTTTTAATTAATGTCCAACTGAAACCAGTAGAAAGACCCATGCCCTCAAGGCCGAAGAACCCCAGATCGAGCAGCACCCAGAATCGGAATCGTAGCAGGCAGGGTGGGCCGAGCAGCCAGGGTAGTAGAGGAAACTGGAGACGTTGAACATTTCGGATTGTCTTTGAAACTTAGCATCAAAACACCAAATTATTATCGATATGTCTCGCCTGGAGCACACATTCCTGAATATAAGGAGCGAGCGTCTATTGGCTAAGGCTGTGTGCCCGTTTCTAATGTGCATATATTCCGTAGTGTTTGGCGGTCGTTTTAATGGTTTCAATATAGTAGTTTTTGCCATGCTAAAAAGTAGCATCTCAATGTTTATATACACTTATCACGATTATCTAATAAGGGCTATTAATGAATCTAAAAATTGGGAAAAGTGGTGCCGTGTTTTTGTCAGCAATGTTAATTTCAGTAGGCGTTTTTGGAGCAGTGAATCTCCTGGAAGCAACGCCTCCAACAGCCAATGCTGGCATTGACCAGATTGTAGAACCTAACACAGCAGTTCAATTCGATGGTTCCGCGTCTATTGGCGATAATCTGGATTATACGTGGTATTTCCGTACTAACGGAGATGTTGGTTCTGGTGTGAA
>JAUSPR010000262.1 GCA_030655715.1 Thermoplasmata archaeon | reverse complement strand
GTTACCAGTTCCACGTTTTCGATCCTGACGGAAAGTGCGTGTTTGCGTTTGACCGAGGTTCCGTTCAGGAATTCCTGGTAGTCACCGGTGATGAACCGCAGGGAGTATAGTCTGCCGGGAACCAGGTCTCGAATCTTTTGTGAGACCTTGTTGGGCTTCAGGGAACTTCGCTTCGTCCAGAGAGTTTTGTCACCTGTGCCCGCCGGAGCGTGGTATTTTGCCTGTATGGTGCCGAAACCGGGCACAGTCTTCGGCACGATACTCTCCTTGCCTTTGGTCGAGACCGCCGGCGATAAGGTCCATCCATCCAGACCTTTTTCAAAGTCGGGGTTCTGCAAGTGAGGCAGAACATAATTGTCTTTCAATACCCGGTCGATCTTGCCTTCGATCGCGTAGTGGCGCACCAGCTTTGCGAAGAGGCGAAGCTGTTCTTCGCCGCAATAGGATGACAAATAGCCCTGCAGTCCGCGAGTGCCGAAAAAGGCCGGGTCGGTAGCCAGGAACTGAATCTGACAGTCCAGAAAGACGTTGAAGTCATACTGCGCAAAGAGGTCACTTTTCTCCCACCCCGGCTCGGTTAAAATTCCTACCGCGACTATCCGGTTCGTGGCCGCACCCGGGCTTGCGCGTTCAAAGGACTCCCTGCTGGCCATCTCCCATTCGGGGCCAAACTCTGCCTGGAGGTCTTTTGTTTTCTCGATGATTCGTCCCGGTCTCGACCATCCTTCTACCAGATACCACTCCGGCACCAGCCGGTAGCCGCAATCCATGATTGTGCGGACGAACGGGAACATCACCTCATATCCTTCCTCTAAAGGCCAGTATCGGTTGGGACTGTAAGCATAGAACTTCCTGCTGCTGAATCTGGGGTCTGCATGGATTCGACGGAGCGCTTCACTCCAGGCTGGAAAATACTTCGCCTGCCTTGGGCCGAATTCGTCTCCAAAGACGCCGCTTATCAGAGGATGGGTCATTCCCGGGTTCTTTGTCCAGTAGTCGATGGCTTCATCGGCCGTATTTGCCGGCTTGCTCACTCTTATTTCGTCCGGCGCGGAGGTCAGTGTGAACCAACGCTTACCTTCGCTGGTCCATTCCTTGATCTCAGCTTCCTGCTTCATTTTGCCATCAGCGGTTTCGGTGAGGTCGCCAATAATGCCATTGAAATTGTTCAGACAATACCGGCGAAGAAATGCCCAGGTGTAGTTCCCCATCTCCGGAATGTGAGGATTGCTCCCATAGGCGGCGTAAAACAGCTCGCCGATGGCGCGCACTTCCAAGCGGTTGACTGTGCCATATGTGATTCCGACAGTATGGGGGCCTTCACTCATGTAGCGCATCGCTTCAAGACCGTTATCCACTGCCTTGAGAACGATCTCTGCCCCGTCGAGAACGGCAATCGGCAGTCGGCTCGTAACGGTCTCGGGTTTCGGGACACGGACGTACACCCAGCCTTCTCTTGGATTGCGGAAAATATACTCGGTGATGCCCGGAGATCGGAACCCACCTGCGGGAACCTCCCCCAAATCCCGGCATGCAACGGTGCTGCTGAATGCCATCGTCCACACCAACACAGAGGTGATTGCCGCGAGAATTCTTGCGTGTGTCATTCTTTTCACCTCGCGCTCATTATACTAATGATTGTCGGAAATATCCCCAAAAGGCAATCAGCTGCGTAGTAGACGCTTGCAATATTCCCAAGAATCATGCAGAGTCCATAATCCGGGATAACCAATATGTTCTCGAGCCATCCCGTTTGTTGCTGATTTCTCAGCTCACTTGGTTGAGTATACATCAGGTTTTTGGTTAATGTCAATATATGATGCATCTCTATTTGAACGAAGTAGAACTGCCGATGCTTTATTTTTTTAATAAAAGCAAAGGCTCTGTGGTTCCAACTGTTTTAACTCCATTTGAATCCCATCTTGCTTTTGCCGGGTTTGTGAAGGATTTCCAGGTGGTGGGGATGCCGATGGTTGGGATAGATGTTGAAAGAGTCCACCAGGCAGGTTTTATGGGGGTAAGAGGGCTTTTATTCAGATAATATGAGTAATCACTCAATTTACTAGTATTTACTGGTGAAAGGGTGTATGAGCTTGATTTTTGGTACCTGTTTCCGTATATAAAATGGTTTGAACCTGTTATTGAATAATTTCCTATAAATGATGTCCATAAAACATCATTGCCAACAATATTTTGGTTGTCAGATTTGGGTGATGTGGACATTACCATCAAGCCGCAGGTTGTTGCTGCATTTCTAAATATTGTATTGTATAATCCTGCTCCCTGGCCGTGTGAGTTATCTATTTGGATTGCACATACAATGTTACCTTCAGCGAGATTTGCATACGGTCTGTTTCCGTGAAATGTTATATCTGATGCAAAATCACTTGGGAATTCTGTTCGTTTTGCATTTCTTGAGTAGTTATAACCTAATACATTACCATTTGCTCCGGCCTGGAAAACCATAGCGTGTCTTAGAGTGCTGAAAATATTATTTTGAATCAGGCAATCTCCGGTTCGGCTCTGAAGAAGTGTTCCATAAGCTCTTCCATTACCGCCAAATTCGTAGGCATCATGAATATAATTGCTGGTGATTTCGATTTTAGTGCATTCCTGAAGAACAATATGCGCTCTGAAACAATTAATAAGTTCGCATCCACGTATCCAGCTATTTGAAACAAGATTGAAGTTTATAGTGATACCATCTATTGGAGTGGTTTTGTCAGCTCTTTCAATTATCAAATTATCAAGTCCTATATTTTCAGACAATGATAATTTCTGACTTTCAGGATTGAATTTCGAATAATATGCAGCTCTGATTTCCTGATCAACATATAGCCTGCTGCCGATTATATTTTTGATTTTTAATATTTGTCCTTCGTTGTGGTTAGCCCATCCATCTGAATCTTTATAATTCCATGCGGGGTCATCATCCTGCCAGGTCCGAACATAGTCACCTGGTT
>JAUSPR010000255.1 GCA_030655715.1 Thermoplasmata archaeon | reverse complement strand
TTATCTTCATTCCCTGGAACCTGGCCAAGGCCTTCAGGACAGTATCGCCATTATTGGTGGCGATTATTATCTCGTTTATACCAAGTTCATGGGCTTTCTTGCTTGCCAGTTCCAGGCATTCGAATGTGTTCTGCGGTCCGGGTTTGTCGAAAGTTTTCATTGTTTCTCACCTGCAAAGGGAGATAGTGGGTCGGGGACTAATAAATTTGGATGCATATTCTGAAGTAGAAATGTTCAATGCCTCCACTGTTCATTCTTTCTACGGTATTTAATTCGGAGGCAACATTGCCTAAACGTAGATTTGTTAATTGTAGATTTTAGATTGTTGCGCAAACTACCAGCCCTTAACGTGGCTAGCGTTTCTAGCCAGGCTGGAAGTTTACGTGTGTAGGCCATGCATCTGATTTATCAAAGCTAATTCGCTTTGATTTCATATGCTATTTATTGCACGATGCATGGCGGATTCCCATGCTTTTATTGTTTATGTCGATTCATCTTCGGCTTGAAAGCCAGTGTTTTCTCGACATTTTTACAATAAAGTGAACGTAAAGATTAAATAATACAATCCATAATAACTACCCATACACCAAATGCTAACTGTGGGAGGCGGATTTGATATGAGCGAGCAACAGCTGAGCGAGGACGAATACCTTGAAATACTGATAAAGGCGGATGACAACAGGCAGTGGATTCATAAGCATTACACCACCCTCAGTGCCAAGTATCCAAATCAATACATCTGCGTAAAAGAGAAGAAGATCATTTGCAGCGGGAAATCTAAAGTCAAGATTGACCATACTCATAATGAACTGGATGTGGTATGTGAGTATATTTTACCGCATGGCACTGCAATGTTACTGTGATTGAATGATTATACCTCTACAAATTGTCAGGAAAACTGACAAAAATGAAAAGGAGCATGTTTTTTGTTCAGTAACTGCCTTGTTGAGCTGTAGAAAACCCCACTTTTTTCAGGGCAATATACAACTGATGGTAGATACTGGCGCGACAATGGAATGTTGCGTCACCGACAACGATGCTGAAATCATGAATCTATCCTTCGGAGGCAGAGGGGTCACCAAATTACCTGAAGACCAGCAACCAAAGGCATGGTCCGGTTCTCTCGAAACCTATACGATCAAGAATGTGGCCATAAGATGCAGGGGCAAGGAAGGCAAAAAGGATGTGCTCTTCAGTTCTGAAATCGAAGAATGTCATATTGCCAAGGGCGTTCCCAAAGGTCTTCCCAGCGTTCTGGGAACCAGGTTTTTGATTAGCAACAATCTGAAACTGGTCTTTTCGCCCAATGATGATGTTGCGTATTTGGAGCAAATATAGAAACCATCCGGGCCATGCCGCGCCGGGGGTGTGGAAGACCTCAAGGATGCGAAGTTAATGGGCATTCACAATACCGGCAAAGAGGTCACCCAGAACGCCAAGATGTACTACCGCAGGCATTTCGTGGATGAATGGGTAAGGATGGGGTGGCTGGAGAAAGACGGGGCTGGAAAGTGTTTTTTAACTGAGAAGGGAGAAGTCGCAGTAAATGTGTTTTATGGTTTGAGTTGAGTCCGATTTTAGTACGACCATCTCTCAATCATGTAACAAAAGTATTAATTCATGCATCGCTTCTCAATTTACATGACAAATTATAATGCTCGTCAATTGCGAAATTTAGTAATAATTGCTTTCGGTAGCGAAGGACTTAGCCTAAAATCATTTCATCGGTCTTCGGTTAAGAATACTGGCTGTGTGGCGAAGCCCCCTCTATTAACCCCCTATTCCTGGTAGTTCACTCTCAGACAAACGCAAGTGCAAGACAGAATCACCCTCTTACCTGAACTCGTTGTCACACCGTTCTCAATCTGTCTGGCTCGCCCTTAACTGAAGACGTATGAAAATCATTTATTAATAAAGCATATCTGGATATGAATCGAACAACACAATTTGGGGAGACTAAAGATAAAATAACAAGAGAAAAAAATTCTTTCCCAGGCAAAAATAATTGTAACACATAGAATAGATATTTTGTTGAAAGAAAAATTAAAACCTTCACAGGCAGCATTCGATAAATGGCACCAAGAGTCTTGTGAAAAATTAATTCGATATTATAAAGGTGAAGGATTAGAATGTACATATGGCCAAGCCCAAAAATGGTTTAATATGACCCTGAAATATTGCTGGCTATTTTTAAATGATAAACGGCTCGAACCCTGGTATCCATATGCCAGTTGATAACTATGTCATAAAAGAAGCGAAAGGCCGCGGTATTTCCAGTCCTTGTAAAAAATGGTCAAGATGGGACGAACCTAGGCCATATAGGGAATATCAAACACAACTTCGTAAAATGGCAGAAGATGAAGGGAAATTACCACTTGAATTGGAAGATAAATGGTGGGTTGAAGAGCAAGCCACTAGAAATAAATTATAATATTAGAATGTGGAAACCAAAGGGTTATTTCAAGCAGAGAAAAATCTCAGCAATCCTGGGCACGATTTTGCCTTAAACATTGTATCCCTATTTTCCCTGAGCGGGAAATACTGGCGGAGAAGGAATTACCAAAATAGTCCCCCACAGCGGACTATCTGGCTTGCTCGAAAAATCTCCCTAAATGTAGGGGATAATCACAATATCATCGTCGCCATAATAAGATATCCAATCGCAGCCATGGAAAGTGATACCGCGGCCACGAGCCAGAGCATGCGCGACCTCTTGAGATGCTCCTCCGGGCTCGGCGGTTCCGTGTAATTCAGGATATTGTCGATTGGCTGGCTCATATTGCCATGGCCTCCCTCTTGCTCTTTATCTTCTTCAGGCGGAATGTGTTTTCCCTCTCCATTTCCTCAAGGCGCAGTTCGATGAAACGCTCGGCCTCCTTGAGCTGAGGTATGACCCGGAACTCGAGCGCGTTCACGCGCCTCTTGGTCTTCTCTATCTCGTCCAGAAGCTTTTTCAGGGTTGTTTCCACTTCCGCGGCCTTGATTATGATCTCCAGGAGTTTTTCATATGAACGTGCTGCGTCGCTGATGTATGGTGAAGTTCCGATTATTCCATAACCGCGTTCCTCAATTTTTCGACGTACTGTAGAACCCTTGATTATCGGGACTGTGACGCCCATGATGTTCCTTGATGATAGGGTAACTTCGGGATGCTTGGCCAGTGCGAAGCTTGCGGTTTTAACGGCGAGCGCACCTTCCACCGTGGAAGCAATGGTGATGTTCTGACGCGCTTCCTCGTGCAATATAGTGAGGTTCTTCCTCACGACCTTTGCCTCGTCCAGTATCTTGAAGAAATTCATTATCAGGCCTTCCATTTTTATTTTCAGAAGCTCGTAGCCACTCTCTGATATTGCTATCTTCTTCTTTATTCCGAGAAGTTCGGTCCTTGTCGGTTTCACATCAAGTGCTGGCATTCTTTACCTCTATTTCTTCACATTCGGGGCCTTGGCTGGTGCTGGCGCCTTGGGTGCTACCGGTTTGGCAGAAGCTGGCTTGGCAGGCGCAGGGGCAGGCTTGTTCCTGTGAGCATGATGGTATTTCTGGATGAACTTGGCATCTATTCTTGACAATTCATCTTCCGGTATGCTGTTCAGCAGTTCCCAGGAAAGTTCCAGTGTGTCCTCGATAGTTCTGTTTTCATTTGGGTCTTGCCTGATGAACCTGTGCTCGAATAAATCCGCAAATTCCAGGAATTTTCCGTCCGTCTCAGATAAAGATTCCTTGCCCACGATGGCAACGATGCCTCGCAAATCTTTTCCTCTGGCATAGGCAGCATAAAGCTGGTCGCTTACCACCTTATGATCCTCCCTGGTCATCTCCGGCCCGATGCCGGCATTCATCAGCCTGGAAAGCGAAGCTGAAACGTTCACTGGCGGATAAATACCGGCCATGTGCAGTTCTCTGGAGGCCACAATCTGGCCTTCGGTGATGTATGCGGTTAAATCAGGAATCGGGTGCGTTATGTCATCGCCGGGCATGGACAGAATCGGAATCTGGGTGATTGAGCCTTTTTTACCCTTGACCTTGCCTGCACGCTCATACAGAGTCGCAAGATCCGTGTACATGTAACCAGGATATCCGCGCCTGCCAGGGACCTCTTCCCTGGCCGCGCCAATCTGCCTCAGGGCCTCACAATAATTTGTCAGGTCGGTCATGATGACCAGCACATGCATGTCCAACTCGAAAGCCAGGTATTCCGCGGTCGTTAGCGCCATTCTGGGCGTGATGAGACGCTCGATTGCCGGGTCGTCCGCCAGGTTGAGGAACACGACTGCACGTTTCAGCGCGCCTGTTCGTTCGAAATCGTCCATGAAATGTTCTGCTTCCTCGTGAGTGATTCCCATGGCTGCAAATACCACTGCGAAATCCTCGTCCGAGCCCCGAACCTTTGCCTGCCTGGCTATCTGGAGTGCCATCTCGTTGTGGGGTAGTCCGGAACCGGAGAAAATCGGAAGTTTCTGGCCCCTGACTAGAGTGTTTGTACCGTCTATGGTGGATATTCCGGTTTGAATGAACTCCTTGGGGCTTTCCCTGGCATACGGGTTGATGGCCGAGCCGTTGATATCAAGTTTTTTATCTGGAATTATCGGCGGGCCTCCGTCCAGAGGATCTCCTGAACCTGAGAGAATGCGCCCCACGATGTCCCTGGAAACTGGCATTTTCAGTGTTTCTCCGAGGAATCTTACACCGGAGGAAATGCTGATGCCCGCAGTCCCTTCAAATATCTGGACCACGACTATCTCGCGGGAAGTATCAAGGACCTGGCCACGCTTGATTGTGCCGTCAGGAAGCAATATGTTCACCATTTCGCCGTACATTACCGGGTCTGTCTTTTCAACGAATATCAACGGACCGGCAATTTTGGTGATTGTCCTGTAGTCCTTCATATTGCCGCCTCCTTGAGCTTTTCCATGTCAGGACGTATCCTCGTGGCAACGGAGGCGAGTATCTCATCCATGTTCTTCTCGAACTTGGCTCGCGTTAGTTCAGTTCTGACTGGCAGGGAAGCGATGTCTTGAAGGCTAACATTTCTGGCCAGCGCTTCTGATGCAGCGTCGGAGTAAATTTTAATGCAATTGAGAAGCGCAAACTGGCGCTTCATGGAACTGAAAGTGTCCACTTCGTGAAATGCGTTCTGCTGGAGGAAAATCTCACGAACCATTCGGGCCATTTCCAGGGTGAGTCTTTGCTCCTTCGGCATTGCGTCTGAACCAACCAGTTGCGCGATTTCCAGGAGTTCCGCTTCCTTCTGGAGCAGTGTCATTGTCCATTCGCGGAGTGACTTCCATTCCGGGTCCACATTGTCCTGATACCATGTTTCAAGGGTTTTGCTGTAAAGCGAATAGGAGGTTAGCCAGTTGATGGCGGGGAAGTGCCTTCTTTCTCTGAGCTTCGTGTCCAGTGCCCAGAATACCTTGACGATCCTCAGGGTGTTTTGAGTGACTGGTTCGGAGAAATCGCCGCCTGCCGGGGATACTGCGCCGATGATGGAGATTGAGCCTTCAGTGCCATTCAGGTTCTTGCTTCTGCCCCCACGTTCATAAAACTGGGACAGCCTGGATGAGAGGTACGCGGGATAACCTTCTTCTCCGGGCATTTCCTCTAGCCTTGAGGATATCTCCTTCATGGCCTCGGCCCATCTTGACGTGGAATCTGCCATCAGTGAGACATCATAACCCATGTCCCGGTAATACTCGGCCATGGTCACACCGGTGTAAACGGAGGCTTCTCTCGCAGCCACTGGCATGTTCGAGGTATTGGCTATGAGTACTGTCCGGTTGATGAGCGAGTCGCCAGTTTTAGGATCCACCAGTTCAGGAAATTCAGTTAAAACTTCGGTCATTTCATTTCCCCTCTCGCCGCAGCCCACGTAGATGACAATGTCAGCATCGCTCCACTTGGCCAGTTGTTGCTGCGTTACAGTTTTTCCTGTTCCGAAGCCGCCCGGTATTGCGGCGGTGCCACCCTTGGCCAGGGGGAACAATGTGTCAAGGATGCGCTGACCGGTTGTGAGTGGTAGGTCGGGCATCAGACGGCCCGTGACAGGCCTCGGCACCCTTACTGGCCACTTGTGCATGGGCTTTAATTCAACGCCGTTCGTGAGCTTGACTATGACCTCTTCCACTGTCTTTTCTCCGGGGAATACCTCGGCGACAGTGCCGCTGACATTGGGCGGCACCATGATGCGGTGCACCATGTTCTTCTCCTTGGTCTCGGCAATGAAGTCTCCACCTTTCAGAATGTCCCCTGGCTTCACGGTGACGGTTATCGGCCATCTTACTGATCTGTCCAGTCCGTCGGCGGTCGAGCCCCTGTGAATGAAGGTGCCTTCCCTTTTCATGAGCACGGACAGAGGGCGCTGGATGCCGTCATAGACCGTTCCAAGCAATCCGGGGCCGAGTTCCAGCATCATGCTCTCGCCAGTGTCCACCACTGGCTCGCCAGGTCTTATACCGGAGGTTTCCTCGTAAACCTGAATGATGGATTGGTCGCCAACTATCTTGATTACCTCGCCCATCAGCTTTTCATTGCCCACGAGCACCACGTCTGACATCTTTGGAAATATTCCCTTTGCCGTTACGACTGGCCCCGCGACCCTGTATACTTCGCCTGTCTTGCTCACTTGCTCACCTCTGAATTATTGTCAACTTGACGCATAAAGGTCCACTCCAATGGCTGCCTTGACCTTGTTTCTTAATTCTTCCTCTTCGCCGCCAATCTTGATTATGACTGGCTTGATACTTCTGAGCATCAATTCCTTCATGTGTTCTGATACATGTTTCACTTCTTCCTCATGTACTATTAATATTCCAAATTGGTCCTTGGAAATTGCATTGCGGATTGTGACCTCGATATTGTCCTGTTCCGCTGTGAAAACATTATCCACACCGGCAAGTCTGAAGCCAAGTATGAATGCCTCACTTCCGACCGCTGCTATTTGCATCATATGGCCAGCAGCCCCCTTATCTTCTCTTCAGGAAGGGCATGCTCCTTGCCCTTGACTATGATTCGCAAAAATGTGGTTTCCTTCTCCTTGCGGATTATGAAATCGATTACTGGCAGTATGGACAGCGGGTATATCGTGGATAGCTTTCCGGAAAGCTGCATCAGGTAGGAATCAAGCTGGATTGCCACCATATTGGCTGAAGAGGCGTCCACGCCCCCAAGTTCTGAGCCGAGCGCTTCCTTGACCGCCTTTAGCGCATCTTCAGGCTTCATGGCCGAAAGCTCGCATAACCGGTCCACTGAAAGCTTCTCGCCCCCCGGGACCATGTATTCCCTGAAATGGGTCGGGTCCACGCCATCTTGCAACATCTCCATGAGATTGGCTGCATTAACCGTGTCTATCGTCCTCTGGACCAGGGTTCGATATATTCTCGCAGGTTTGGAACGGCCTTTGGCTGACTCAAGCAATTTCGCGTAATAAGAACGGTCATAGTAGTCCTCGACCGGCCTGAGACCGCAGTTCACCTCGCATATCTGCTTGACATCCTCGTCCGGGGGAGTTCTGTAGCCATGTTTTCCGAGCGCGGTTACCACGTCATCGACCGTTTCCATGTCAACCAGGGATTCCAGAAAATCTTTTCTGAGCGATGCGGCAGGAACCAGATAATCCTTGATTTCCGCTTTGGGAATGTAATGGTGCAATCCTCTGAGAATCACCTTGATATTGTAGACATTCCACCAATCCAGGTAAGCTTCGAGAATCCGTCTGAGGTCGCCCTTGCTGAACTCCAGTATTTCGCGGTATGTCCTGGCGAGATTGAGGTTCAGTGCACGTTCGACAAGTTCGTTTCCAGAATACTTGCTAGCTAGTTCAGTCATTTCCTTGTGGTATGCGGCTTCGCCTAGCAATCTGGCTATCTGCGATGGGCCCATCTTCATCAGCTTCGGGTAGGTGTCGACAGTCAGGAGGTTTTTCTTTTTACCTCTCACCCTGGCCGTGACATAAGGGTAGTTGCCTTTATTCAGAGACGAAAGACTTGATTTCAGACTCGGAACCGTGGGCATGCTGAATGAACTCATTGGGTTTCTCCGTCGCTGAACAGCTGCGCAGAAATCTCGCCGAGATTCCTGTCCCAGAGGTCTTTTAACAGGACCTCGAAACGCATGTCCATCTCCAGTCGGCCGTCAGAACTCTTGACTATGAATCCTCCGACACCCTGGATTGGTTCGCCCTTGGTGAAGGCCGAGAACCCGGAAAACAGAGCCTCGTCACCTTTAACACAATGGATTGTTCCGCTGGAGATGTCCTTGGTCACCCTGGCCATGAGCGCCGCGTACAGTTGTTTCTTGGTGGATGCAGGAAGGTTCCGGAAATGCTCCAGAACTCCCTCGAAGGCACTGTCCAGTATTTTCCTGCGGGAAGCGAGCATCTGTTTCTTCACTTCCATCTCAAGGCCTGCTTCCTCCCTTGCACGAAGTTGTGTTATTGTTTGCTCCGCCTTCTGGCTGAAATCCGTGAGGATTTCATCACGCTTCTGATTGGCCAGCTTGAGCTGCTCGTTCCTGTACTTGGCGCCTTCCTGAAGTATGGCCTTCTCGGCTGCCTTGCTGTCTGCCTCTACCTTGCTCACTATCTTTTCAAGACTCATTGGCTCACTTCGTTCAGATTTTTCCTACTATCAATAGGGCAATAAGGAAACCGAAGATGATGATAGTTTCCGGAATGACCATCAATATCAGGGCCTTTCCGAATATCTTATCATTTTCTGCCATGGCGCCTACTGCTGCCGAGCCAATTTCCTTTTCCGCCCAGGCCGTTGCCAGTGCTGCAAGGCCGATAACTGCGGCCGCTGCCATGGCAATTGCTCCTGCTCCTTCGAATAATACCATTTTTCTATACCTCCTTTGTATATTTTCTGCTATATTTCAACGGATTGAACTTGATTCCGCCGCCCTTGTAGAATTTCGTGAAGAATTCCACATAATGCAGCCTCAGTGTTTGTATCAATGGACCTATGATGCCCAGTGCCAGATTCAAGCTATGGCCTCCGACAAGGACCGCGATGCCGATGATTATGCCAAAACCGCCCGATTCTAAAGCTGGCATTGCCATGTACTCATTGAACGCCATGGCAATTCCGATTGAAGAGAGGCCGATTGCATAAATTCTGGTGTAGGAAAGCAGATTTCCGCTCAGACCGGGCAATTCCAACAGGGTGTTTATCCCCTCCACCATGAAGGCCATAGCTATGCCCGAGCACAGCAGTACCAGCCCCACAATCGCCTGTGGGTCATTGAACTGTATTCCTTCACCGGCAATCAATTTCGGCATAGCCGAGAATGCGAACAGCGTGAGACCGGCCAGGATAAGGCACCATCCTCCTTTTTCAAGTATTGCATGCTTTAATCCATGCTTAACCCAGACATTTTTGAATCCCAGTATGTAGCCAAGCATGATGTGGGCAATGCCTACCCAGACGCAGAATATCAGCATTGGAGCGACCATTGCCGTGCCACCCCTGATAACCGGGAAGTGCACTGGTCCGAACCCGAGTATTTGGGGAATGGTGTACTCTGGATAGATTATATTTGTGAAATGAACCGTGACCTCGCCGTGATGGTG
>JAUSPR010000244.1 GCA_030655715.1 Thermoplasmata archaeon | reverse complement strand
TGTAGAGTCCTGAAATTATTTCGCCGAGAGATATCACCGTGTGAAAACATGGTGAAATTGACGAACAAGAAGATCAAATGGATGGTGGATGAAGTGGTTAAAAAATCTGAGGACACGGGGATTGTGGCATCCATCCAGGGAGTTTCGCAGCGGAGGGTGCAACAGCTGGTGAAGTTTTATAACGAGCAGGGTAGGTATCCTGTCCTCGATATGAAGAGGAGGCCGCGCACCAGCCTTACCGAGGAGCAGAAGGAGATAGTCGAGAAGGCTTACGGCGAGTGTTACCTGGGTGCACGTCTTCTCAGGCACCACATCAGGAAACACTACGGCCAGAATATACCGCAGAACAAGATTCACCAACATCTCCTGAGTGCCAAGCTGGCAAATCCAGATCCAAAGAAACAGAAGAAACGAAAGCGTTGTAGATACGAACGAAAGCACAGCCTTTCCCTGGCTCATGCAGATTGGCTTGAGCATGGGGAACTCCAGGTGATTGCATACGAAGACGATGCTTCCAGAAACATTCTGGCTCTGGGTGAGTTCACCAATGCCACCACAGATAATGCCATAGAGGTTCTGAATGAGGCCATGGCTGTGGCTACGGAACATAATGGCGTAATATTTGCCATCAACACGGACCGGGGGAGCCAGTTCTATGCCAATGCCGGCGAAAAAAAGAAGAAAGGCATCAGCCGGTTCGAGCAATACCTGATGGACCAAAACATCAGACACATTCCCTCAAAGAGGAACAATCCCCAGACCAATGGGAAGATAGAGCGTTGGTTTCAAGAGTACATAAAACACAGGCAGAAATTCGACACAGCTAGACAATTCATGGACTGGTACAACAATCGCATTCATGGCTCTCTCAGGCTAGATTGGGGTGAAACACCGAGCGAGGCGTTCATCAGAAAAATGAGGCCTGGAAACCTCCTCGGGATGTTCCTTGGAAGAATCGAAAAGGAGGATTGAACGATATGGATATGTATGATGAAGCGTTTAACAATAGTAAACGAAAAAATATCCGGACTCTACACCGCATATTAGGTGCATTGCTTTCTCAGTAATGTGATACCATGGCCAGAACCGTGTACAAGAGTGCGACCGCATATCAGCTATCAGCGTTCCGGCGCTACCCCGGACTCACGGTAATCGCCGTGGTGCTGGCATTGCTAGCTTCGTTGCTAACAACTCTGGCTTCCTGGGTACTCGGCGATGCAATCGACGCCCTCCAGTTTTCCGCGGACAACAATCTCGGGATGACCCCGGAATTCATCGGTTATTGCTGGCTGATTCTCGGTATTGCACTGCTTCTTTTCGTCACCATTATCGTTGTAGGTTATGCTTTCGCCATCATGACTCTCAGGTGGGAAAGGGATGCGCGCCAGGAGTTTTTCGAGGTTATTCAGCGCAATAGCATGACTTTTCATGACCAGGTGGACAGCAAGCAGATGCTGGCTGTGGCAATGCAGGACATCCGCTGGGTACGTTTCTCCCTGAATCCGGCTCTGAGAAACATCATCACGTCCATTGGCTCTTTGATAATCGCTTCGGTGCTGCTGGCACTTATCGATTTTCAGTACGGACTTTTTCCTGTTCTGGGCATCATCGTTGCGATTGGAGCGCCACTCTATCTTTTCCTGGCCTATCGATACGCGGTTGCTGTGGAGCCTGTCAGACGCACTCGCTCGGAGCAGAATGAGAAATTGACCGAAATCACACAGGAGGTATTCAGGGGCGTGGAGGTTGTCCGTGCCTTCGGAACCGAGCGGTTCGAGAGCGAGAAATTTACCAAGGTATCCAAGGAGTACGAGCGCCTGATGACTCGCGAGGGTCGGCTGGCAGCATTCTACTTACCCAATCTTGTGCTCACTGCCACTACTGCTGCAGCGTTCCTTTATTGCGCCAATCAGGTCTTGACCGGTGTATTCACGGTGGGCACGCTTGTGAAGGCCATGGCGCTCCTTGGCTCTCTGGATGCATTCAGTTTCATGTTGCCGCGCTTCCTTTTGGTCATCCGGGGCGGACATGTCAATGCCCAGCGTATCGTGGACATTCTTGCCTGGAAGGACCCGTTGAAAGAACCGTCCGAGTCAGTGAAGACTATAGATTGGAACGGTGATATTATCTTCGAGAATGTGAGCTTCTCCTATGGCTCCGATGCTCCAAATGCGCTGAAAAAACTCAATCTCACTATTCCCGCTGGCTCCAGAGTGGCGTTGATTGGCGGCCCAGGTGGCGGAAAAAGCACGATTCTGAAACTTTTATTGCGTCTGTATGACCCCACCGAGGGCCGGGTTCTGGTGGGCGGCGTGAATCTGAGGGATGTCAGTACCCGCAATGTCAGGGACGCGGTCGGGCTAGTCGAGCAAAATATTTTTCTCTTCAAGATGAGCGTGCATGACAATATCGCCTTCGGCAAGCAGGACGCCGCTGATGACGAGATATTCGAAGCCGCGGCCAAGGCCCAGGCAACAGAGTTCATAAATGAGCTTCCAAAGGGCTTTGAAACAGTAATAGGAGAGCGGGGCATGACTCTCAGCGGCGGCCAGAGGCAGAGACTGGCCATAGCCCGTACCCTGCTTCAAGATCCCCGCATCTTGCTGCTGGACGATTCAGTTAGCGCGATAGACGTGCACACTGAATATCTGTTAAGGAAAGCATTGGAGGAAGTTATGCGTGGTCGCACCAGCATTACTGTCACCCAGCGCCTGAGAACGCTCCTGGAGGTTGACCTCATCATCATCGTGGACAAGGGCTCCATTGTTGCGACTGGCACGCATGACCAGCTCATCAAAACTTCAGAGCATTACCAGCATATTTTTGAGCGTCTTCCCGGTGCGGTTTCTTATACCGGAACAAAGAATTCAGGGGGTGCAAACTGATGGCTGGCCATCGTGGACCAGGCTCTCTTGCAGGCGTCAGGGAGAAGCGCAGCCGATCCATGCGTGTGTTGCTCCGGGCCATGTTCAAGCACCTTGGTAAATTCAAGCGCATCATTGCAATCGCTGCCGTGCTCTCGGTGCTTGCATCTATTTTCATGGCTGTTGACCCGCTGGTACTTTCCTGGGGCGTGGACCTTGTACTTGATCCATCCAGCGCCTTCTCCGCAATCTTGCTTTTGTGTGTTCTCTACCTGGTGCTGAAGCTCACCAGTTGGATACTGGGTTCTCTGAACACGTGGATTCTTTCGGGCGCACAGGCCGGATTCGTTCAATCACTACAGCAGAGTGTCTACGACAAGCTATTGCGTGCAGACCTTTCCTATCACAAGGCGCAGAAAAGTGGTGACGTGACCTCGCGTGTGATTTCAGACACAGATTCACTTTCCGCTGGTATCCAGATAATAATCGATCTCTCCAGCCAGATACTTCTCCTGGTGGCTACATTCATTCTCATGTGGCTTACCTCTCCGCTCGTGGCGCTTACGGCCCTCCTGGTAGTGCCAGTGGTATTGCTAATCGTTGTACTGTTTGGCACAGTTGGTCAGCGTATTATGCTTGCCACCCAGCGTGCCATCGGCATAGTATCAGGTCAGATAGCCGAAAGCCTGAGCGGCGTACATATTGCCAAGGCCTTCAATCGCGAGAGCGAGACTGCCGCAACCCTGAGCAAGCTGAACCAGGAAGCCTATCGTCACGGTTTCAAATTCATGATGCTGATGACGCTAATGCAGCCACTGGTCAGGGCAACTGGCATAGCTGCAATGTCTGCAGTCCTATTCGTGGGTGGAGGCCTGGCTGTCGGAGCAGCATCGACCCTCACACTTGGCCAGGTTTTCCTGGGAACAATACTAATTCAGAGATTCTTCATGCCACTTCTATCGCTCAGCATGAACGCCACCCAGTTTCAGGCCTCCTTGGCCTCCATGGACAGGTTGATGGATGTGCTGGAGACAGAACCTACCGTGAGGGACGCGCTCGATGCAGTACCTCTGTCGGAGAATAGCGATGGCGTCGTTTTCAGAAACGTGAGCTTCTCCTATCTGGAGGGCTCAGAGGTGTTGAGAAATATAAATTTCACAATCGCACCCGGTGAAACAGTGGCTGTGGTCGGTCACACTGGCGCGGGCAAGACCACAATTGCAGCGCTGATAAACAGGTTCTATGACCCGCAAAGCGGCCAGATATTGATTGGCAATCAGGATATGAAATCTATCACGCGGGAATCATTGCACAACACTGTGTCCCTCATTGCCCAGGAGCCGTACCTTTTCAACGGAACTGTGATGGAAAATATTCGGTATGGCAAGCCTTCCGCAACGGATGAAGAAATAAAAACGCTAAGCCGTCTGATGGGCGCGGATGAGTACATCGAGGTTCTGCCCCAGGGCTATGACACTCTGCTCTTTGAGGAGGGAAAGAATCTCAGTGCAGGCCAGATACAGATGATTTCCATCGCCCGGACCATGTTAGCGAACCCGCGCATCCTGATTCTTGATGAAGCTACCAGTCGTCTGGACGCATACTCTGAATCGCTGGTCCAATCCGCGCAGGAGAAATTGTTTGCCGGCAGGACCACTGTTGTGATAGCGCATCGATTGACCACCATAGCCAATGCCTCGCGCATTCTCGTGTTCGAGCATGGCAAACTTTTGGAACATGGCACGCACACGGAGCTATTGGCAAAAGGAGGCAGATACAAAGTTCTGTACGATACCTACTACCATCACCAGACTGCCGGCGAGATAACCGAAGAGGCTGTGGCGAGGGCTCGCGATGAACTACGGAAAATAGGTTCGCAGGCCTCCGTTTAACGAATGCAAAACATATTTTTGTCAAAAGAATTAATAGGACTACCCTCATCCACCATCCCATGGACCCAATCCGCATTTACTTGGTCGGAACAGCAGGCTCAGGAAAGACAACCCTAACGCAGGCACTCAAGCTCTGGATGGACCAACAGGGATTCAATGCAATCACAGTAAATCTCGACCCGGGCGTGGAGGAACTGCCTTACACTCCGGACGTGGACGTCAGGGACTGGGTCTCTGTGAAGGAAATAATGGCCGAGCGAGGTTTGGGGCCGAATGGCGCACAGATTGCCTGCGCTGACCTTGCCGCGCTACAATTTCCTGAAATTTCCCAGGTCATCGAGGAATTTCGGGCGGATTACGTGCTTGTCGATACGCCAGGCCAGATTGAGCTTTTTGCCTTCAGGGAAGCTAGTTCAATTTTCCTCAATGCCTTTCAAACCACCCAGAACATAATTGTTTTTGTACTGGATCCGTCAGTGGCCAAAACGCCTTCGGGTTTAGTCTCCCTGCTCATGCTTTCCTCGTCGATACAGTTCAGATTCGATACTCCGATGGAACTGGTGCTGGGCAAGTGTGACCTTCTGACTGAGGAAGAAATTGAGACGATACTGGAGCATTGCGGCAATACTGACAGCCTGCTTTTTGCACTTGGAGATGGCAATATGGACATGAGGGCCGTTGCAGCCACAGAGTTCCTGAGGGCCATGGAAACCCTGGGTGGCCGCATTGTGCCGAAACCTATTTCCAGCGTGGAGATGACCGGCCTGGAGGAGATTTACAGAACTGTCCAGTTGATATTTTTCGGCGGTGAGGACCTCGCGAGTGATTGATATAGCAAATTTTATCATATTATGGCAGTATGCCCTGGCGAGATGATAACATGGCCAGAAACCTGAAGGCGCCGCGAGGCAGCACATTGAATTGCAAGAACTGGAGAATCGAAGCGATATACCGGATGCTGCATAACAATCTGGAGAATGCCGAGAAGCCTGAAGAGCTCATTATCTATGGCGGAACAGGCAAGGCTGCCAGAAATTGGGGATGCTTCGATGCAATCACTCGGAGCCTGAAGGAGCTTGAGCCGGATGAAACCCTCCTTATCCAGTCAGGAAAGCCTGTTGGCGTTTTCAAGACATTTGAAAACTCGCCCCGTGTTTTAATTTGCAATTCCAACCTGGTTGGCAACTGGTCAAACTGGGAACATTTCAATGCACTGGAAGCTCGCGGCCTCATGATGTATGGCCAGATGACTGCGGGTTCATGGTGCTACATTGGCACGCAGGGCATCATCCAGGGTACTTACGAGACCTTTGCATCTCTTGCCACGAAGCATTTCAAGGGCGACCTGAAAGGTAAATTTTGCCTTACTGGCGGAATGGGCGGTATGAGCGGCGCACAACCCCTATCAATCAAGATGGCTGGCGGCGTCGCGCTCGTCGTCGAGGTGGACCCGAAACGCATCCAGCGCCGTCTGGATGTGGGATTCTGTGACTACTTCTCCCATGATTTTGACGAGTCCATGGAAATGGTGAAAAATGCAGTTCAGGAAAAGAAGGCCATGTCCATCGGCCTGGTGGGTAATTGCGCGGACATTCTTCCTGACATGCTGAAAAAAGGAATAATTCCTGATGTGGTAACGGACCAGACATCAGCCCATGACGAGCTGAATGGCTATGTGCCTGCAGGATTTTATGGCTCCAATCTGAAGGAATGCAATGAGTTGCGTGCCTCGGACCCGAAGAAATACATCTCCCAGTCAATGGATTCGATGAAGGCCCATTGCAAGGCCATGGTCGGCATGCAAAAGGAAGGCGCAGTCGCATTCGATTATGGAAACAATCTGCGCGGACAGGCGCAGAAAGCTGGTTTCAAGGACGCGTTCGCATATCCTGGATTCGTTCTTGCATATGTGCGCCCATTGTTCTGTGAAGGCCGGGGCCCGTTCCGCTGGATAGCCCAATCTGGAAACCCGGACGATATTTTAGCCACAGATAAGGCCATTCTGGAGATGTTTCCCAAGAACAAATTGCTCATGAACTGGATTGAGCTTGCCGAGAAATACCTGCCATGGGAAGGTTTGCCCGCACGCGTCTGCTGGCTCGGTTATGGCGAACGCCATAAATTCGCCAAGCACATGAACGCAATGGTTCGTTCCGGGGAAATCGGCCCCATTTCCATAACCAGGGACCATCTCGATTCCGGCTCGGTCGCATCCCCATACAGGGAAACAGAGGGCATGATGGACGGTACAGACGCGGTCGCGGACTGGCCGTTACTGAACGCTCTGCTGAACTGTGCCTCGGGCGCGGACATGGTGGCAATTCATAATGGCGGTGGCGTAGGGATAGGGTACAGCCAGCACTCGGGCATGATTGTGGTTTGCGATGGTTCCAAAGAGACCGACGAAAGGATTGAGAGGGTCTTCAAGAGCGACCCTGGAACCGGCGTGATGCGGCACGTTGACGCGGGCTATGAGCTTGCGATAAAGACTGCCAAGGAAAAAGGCGTGAAAATTCCGATGATGAAACCTTAAACTACCAGCCCCTAAAGGAGCTGGCATTTGTTGCCAGGGCTGGAAGTTTTCGTGCGTAGGCCAAGCACCTTTTTCCGGCATCCAAAGTCCTTCGGACATTTGGAGAGGCTTTGAATTTATAAGAATTATTATTGACATGGCATGGCGGTTTTTCCTTTGCCAAGATTCATGTTAATGGCCGGTAACTCCCCGTTTTTCAAGCCGGGGATGAAAGGCTATTAACATTAAATTATCCTGAAAGTCATCATGTACTCCGATGGCGAACTTTCCAGGTTGATGTTCTTCCAGCCGATTGTATTGTTCTGAATATTGCCCCGATTGTAACTTATGTCCGAGATGTCATCATTCCATGCCAGTATCTCCAATTCTTCAAGACCGGTATCCCATGTGATGCGCACTTCATCGAGATATCCGTTCTGGTTGGCCCAGGGATCAATGAATTTCAATACCAGATCCGGAGCAACCAGTCCCATACCCGGTTGAGGTGTAAGGAAAAATTGCCTTGTTCCGGCATCTTCCAGTCTGATATATGTGGTGCATTTTCTTCCATACTCGTCGTCTTCCATTCCCGGTACCCTTGCGGGTCCGAATTCAGTGGAGAATGTCAGGTTCTGTCCCAATCCCTTCTCAAGGCTGAACATTGTCACGATTATGTTTCTTGACCTGGCTATGTACCGCTCCCAGTCTGGCCGTTCATCGAATGTATGATAGATTTTATCGTCCAACGGCGACGGCGTTTCCATCCTGTTTCTAAGTATGATGTCCACTCTGGCCGAACCATTGGTGAAGACGGTGATTTCGGCATTACCTATCGAGTAATCGGAGTAAAAATTCTCCACCTGGACTGGCGGTTCATGTAGCAAAATGCCATGCGCGGTTTCCCGTGAAAGACCGAAAGTTCCGGCCCAGCCAGCCATTAGGAGGATGAAGCAAAGTGTTACCGAAATAACGCTCTTCATTGGCAACCGGTATTCCTTTTCCATTATTGGCTCAGAGAACATGGGTACCAGAAAAATGGCCGTTACAAGGAATAGAAGAAGTATTGCAGAATTGATAAGGGGATAGGCCATCTCAGAACCTGTAAGCGTGAGAGAGAAAACCAATGATAAAACGCCGCCCAGAATCAGAGGAGGAAACCAGAACATGGCCAGTGTTTTTGAACGAATGCCGTCCTCATCCAGGTTGATGAAGCGACCCATGAATTTGAGGGCTGCCATCGAAATGGCCAATACGAATAAACCGGTGAGAATGATGCCGGTTACCATGAAAACGTCTGGCTCCATTCCCAAAACCAGTGCGGCATATCTGGTGTCTCCGTAATCATACACATAGCCCATGAACAGGTATAGCGAGGAATGGACCAGTAGCCCGACACATAGCATGAGCGTGAAAAGACCCCAGAAGAAATTCTTTATCCTGGGCATGACAAGAAACAGTATGATTACTC
>JAUSPR010000114.1 GCA_030655715.1 Thermoplasmata archaeon | reverse complement strand
AATCATGGGACTACAGAATAAATAATGCTGGCTGGAGATTAACGACCAAAAAGAGTATTTAAACTCCGAAATTCAAGTAATAATCAAGTTCCTTTGCGCCTGAAAGGCCTTTCCTGATGCTCTCTATCTGGGGGTCAATGTGCTCCCTCATCCGGCCCATGACCTTTTGAAAATCCACTTTTTTAATTGGGGCATCTATTCCGAAAATCGCAGCATGCTCGATTATTCTGACAAGTTCCGCGGGGTAAACCAGCATCTTGGTGGGAATGCAGCCCCTGGTAAGGCAGATGCCTCCTGGCTCGTCCTTATCAATTATGGCCGCCCTCATCTTCGGGTTCTTGTGCAATAACGGCGGTATAATATTCATGCTGGAGCCGCTGCCTATAGCTATAATATCATATTCTCTCAATGTTCCACCTCAACTGAGATTGAACTATGGATTAATATGATTATCCCTGAAAGGGTTCAATGGGAAAACACTCAATATTATTCCCGTTGAATCTCTTCTTCTTCCACTTTCTCGGGCTCGTCCTGGCCTATCTTGGCGTTTGGTTCAGCATCAATTATCGGTACCTCTTCCGGTTCCATGAGCCGGAGGTATTCCGGCGGCACTGCTTCCACGACGAAGACGGTATTTCCGGCCTTCTTGATGACGATTTCAGCGTCAACCATGGCTTTCGTATTCACCTCGAAAATAAGCGGTTCAGGATCGCGGACCTTTCCTGCGATTATGGCGGATTCGAGCGTCTTGCTGAGATGCACCATTTTCCTGTCCGAGGGTATTAGTCCAGTTTCGACAAGCACGTCCTTTTCTTCCTTGGTGGTCGGGTAGTACAGGAGATCCGGTATGCCTCTGGTCGGAAGGTCCAGATCAACGTCAACTGAATGGGCATAAGTCGCGCGGATCATGCCGTCGCGGAACTGATACCGGCCTTTCGGGTCCGTGTCGATTATAGCCAGCACGTGATGGGCCTTTAGCCATCTGAAGCGTCTTTGCTTCTTCCTTACCTCGTTAATAAATTCCTCGAGATCCACCCAGCCATGCTTGTTCATTCGCAGGTTGTATCTCTCAGGGAAGTGACGTAGCACGCCGGCCATGGTCCTACCAAGCTTGTCCAGTTCTTCTTCGTTCATGAGGAATCGGCCCTGTTCGCCGCATATGTTACATTCCTCGTCTCTGAAATATCCGTGGGTTCTGCATTCTTTTAGCATCGTGAATTCCCCCCTAAGGAGAACCCCCTATTATGCAGGGGTCTATTTTAAATTTCGCTTTATTCAGCATCCGAACTCCTGCTGGAGATTTTTATCGGCATCCGAAGTCTGAGGACATTCGGAAACGAGCTTCGTGAGGACACGATGTGCAACAACTAGGGGCATATGGACGTGCTTAGGACAAGGTTGGATGCCGAGGAAAGCTATCAAAATTTAATGTATTAATTAACTAATTATTCTGGGCTCCAGGTCGGCCGACTTCACAGTGCGTATACCCCTTTCAGCGAACATGGCCTCCAGCTCCTTCTTCCTGGGCTTCTTCACGGCCTTCTTGTGGAAGTATACGACCGACGCGCCGGGAGTTCTTTCAATTACCTGGTCCAGCATGGTACCGTTCGCATATTCCAGGGCATAATCCGGAATCATGTGGCCCATTGAAATTTTCATTCTTTCGACGACGTCGGTATGCCTGGGCGCATAATGGCCGCCGCCAATGCCTATGCCGATTGCGTCGCCTCCTGTAACGTCCTCCTTCTCCAGGTCGAGAATAACTCTTGCAATGGCTCTGGCCGGCTCTGGCTCTGGCCAGGCTTCTGGTCCAGAGCCAATCTCGATGAAGAATGTCGGAGTTTCAAGATAGGGCCCGTGATGGGTGGTTTCAAAGGAAATGCCGAAGTTCAGGTCGACACCATACTGTTTCAGCAGGAGCAGCGCCCGGGTCATTAATCTCGGGTTTGTTGGCACCAGCTTTCCGGCTTGACCGCCAAAATCCGCGCTCCCGTAATTCCCCAGGGCATGTACTGTGAGCGTGCGTAGCCCGGATTCGGACCTGTGCCTGGAGGCAAAGATGAATGTCTCATATCTTTTGCCGGTCTCCTTCTCCACGTCCCGATCCAGATACTCCCTGTTGAGATGTATGTCCTTGATCAGCAGCATGTCAAAATTGCCATGCCTGAGGACTGGCGAGCCCTCGAAAAATCCCGATTCTTGCCACTCAACCATGTCAAGGAGCTTGTCGCGGATGTTCATGCTGGCAACATCCTCGGCTGAAGTGATTATGAGATACACGAGCAGACAATCGCGTATTCATTGAATAAATTTATCTATTGCCGGATGCATAGCCTCTCCTATGAAGCCAAAAACGGTCCTAACCTGCCCCCAGTGTGGCGGCACCGGCCTGTATTACGAGGCAGGCATGATCACCGGCCAGAAGTATCACTGCAAGGACTGCGACTATGTGGGTTCGTTCGTTATCGAGAGGGATGTGCCGGAAACGGAGCCAGAGAAGAAGAGCCGATAGTTAGATTTTTACCCCGATCCAGAACCCCCTACAGTCCGGAAACGTCCGGCAATTCATTCTTTCTGTGCCAATACCCAGAAATGATACTCGTCATCGCCTGGCTTGCCCTCGAAAACCGCTTCCAGGATTCTGAATCCGGATTCAATGATAATTTTCTT
>JAUSPR010000239.1 GCA_030655715.1 Thermoplasmata archaeon | reverse complement strand
TATCGCGTATATAATGTCCTGGTCAGGATTTGCAGTTGCTGGACCATCCTTCGCTATTATCATCAATGGATCGTTAATCACTGTAATGACAGTATCGGATTCCTGGTCCTGGTCCTCGCCGGCCGCATCCTCGTAATCGAGCGTCACAAGATTGGTCTGCGGGCTGCTGGCACCCATGTCTATCTGGACCGTAACAAGGATGGAACCGCTTGCTCCAGGTCCGAGGGACGGTATTATCCAAACATTGTTGCTGAATGTTGGTGCCGGAATAGCACTGAGATAGGTTACATCCACGGGATAGGTTTCAGTGATGTTGATGTTGTAGGCCCACCCGGTTCCAGTATTGGAGTAATTGAGCCAGTAAGCAATAATCTCGCCAGTGTTGGCGCTTGTCGGTCCGGTCTTGTCAATGTTCACATTCGGGTCTCTGATAACGGTCTGTGCCGTGTCAGTGACCGGAACGAGATTTCGACCGTCCTCGTTCTGATAGGCCAAGGATACAAAGTTGGTCAGCGTTCCGGTTGCGGTCGGGTTGATTGTCACGTCGATTAGGATGGTACCAAACGCTCCAGGTCCCAGAACAGGGATTATCCAGACATTATTGCTGAATGTTGGTGCCGGAATCGCGCTTCCGAAGGTAATACTTGCAGGATATGATTCCGTGATGTTGATATTGTAAGCCCATGCATTGCCTACATTTTCATAATAAATAGTATAGGTAATAATTTCGCCGGAGTTTGCAGTCGCAGGGGCGGTCTTCTCAATGTACATCAGCGGGTCCGCGACAACCGTAATAGCGGAATCGGATTCAGTCGGCATGGTTGTGCCGATGCCGTTCTCGTAATCCAGGTCAACCAGGTTTGTCAGTGTACCAGAAACTCCTGCATTGATTTGAACATCGATGAATATCGTGCCGCTGGCACCGGGTGCAAGTGCACCTATCAACCAGACATTCGGCCAGACAGTCGGAGCCGGAATAGAGCTTATGAATGTGACACCCACGGGATAGGATTCAGTAATCATAATACTATATGCCCAGTCGGTACCAATGTTCTGATAGTCAATCTGATAAGTGATTGTCTCGCCGGAATTGGCAGTTGCTGGTGCAGTCTTGTCCACGGTCATCTCCGGGTTTTGAACCGTTGTGTTTGCGAACGCCCATTCGGTGTTCAATCCCGGACCGGTGATATTGGCCTGGTTCATCAGGTCGCCAGTTGCATTAGCGTTCACTGTTACGAATATTTGAATCGAATTCGAAGAATATGGAGCCATGAGAGGTATCATCCAGACATTGTTCGGAATTGTCGGTGCGGGAATTGAACTGACGAATGATATGCCGAGGAGATAAGTTTCCGTGATTACCACATTGTAAGCCCATTCGGTACCCACGTTCGAATAATTGAGCCAGTATGATATTGTTTCACCCGGGTTGGCATATGTCGGCGCCCATTTTGTAATATTGAGCATGGCAGCTCCAATCGTCGTATTGGCCCAGGCCTCGACCGTACCCCAGTTTTCGCCGGTTGTATTGGTCCAGGTTGCGTTCGCATAGTTGGTTATGGTCGAGCCAACCAGGGCAGATGGATTAATGGTGACGGTTATATCAATAGAGAATGATGCCCCAGGAATCAGATGCGGAATCGTTGGGAAGGTCCATGTATCGTTCCCAAAGGTTGGCAACGGGGTTGCTGTAATGTAAGTAACTTCTGGAGGATATGTTTCAGTCACGTTGACGTTGAAGGCGGTGGTATTACCGATATTGGTTACAGTTATCGTATAATTTATGTTCTGCCCAGGGTTGGCCGAGGCAGGCGCGGTCTTATTGATTTCAAGTAACGGAGCTTCAAGGTAAATGTCCACACGCTCTCCGCCAATATTAGAATTATCAGGGTTGATGACAACTTGGGTCTGATTATAGCCCCAGTGTACTGTCCCGGCAATGGTGATGGTCGCATTGGCCCAGATTAAGGAATTGGAATCATAATCGAGCATATCAATTGAATACTGGCCAAAAGCGTTTGTTGTGTATGGGAATGCTCCAGGTTCGTTGATTATTGTTCCGTTCTTGTTCATCCATTCCACATAGACAGCAGCATTCGCCACGGGTGTCGGGATTGTAGAGTTCCAGTATACGTAACCGTAGATCGGGTATGGCTCATCCGGAGATGGCTCTACGTCCAATGTTATAGGATTGCCTGGCCCGCCCCATAGAGAATAAAAGGTTCCATCCGTAACATTGAGATAATATTCGTAGGTGACCTGTGGCTGGCTGAAATCAACAGGAATCCATGTCTTCCAGTCGCCGCTCTGGTTTGAGCCGGAGATTAAATCCATTGGTTTGGACGTGTATGCGCCTGCGCCGGCTTTCTTATAGAATAAAGTCGCGCTCTGTATTCCGACCGCATCGGTGATATTTGCCTGAATCGGAACCTGGGATGCTGCCCAGTATGTCATGTTTGTATGTGTTATAACAGGCGGCGTGAAGTCAGCCATAATTCCGATTTCCTCCGAGTAATACATGTTTATATCGGTTGATTGAATAACATACCAATTAATCTTGTTCTGTACAGGGGAGGGGTCTTGATAATATACTGAGGCCCCCGCTAAGTTGAGAGATATGGGGACGTTCCCATACCATCTACTGCAGTTTTCATAACCGCCTTCGGAGGTCGTGCGGTCGGTCCTGAACACACGGAAGTAAGACGGATTTGAAGGATGAGTCCAAGTAAGGTTTATGACATCAGTTCCGGAAGGGGCGAGATTCTTGACGTTGAAATTGGTCGGCGCATATCCGGAGCTGCTTGACATGGTCATTACAGGTGCGACTACAATGGAATTGCTCGCTGGATAAACCACGGAGGTAGTTCCGTACGATGTACCGTTCGTGCCATAGAGGTCAATCGTCGATCCTTCAGCGCCGAGGAAATTGAATGCATAGCTGGAACCTGTGGCCAATGGGTCAGTATATGTAATGAAGGTTGCCAATTCATTGCTGTCAGTATCCCTTGCCACAACAGTTTCACCGTGTACCAATGTGGAACCGTCATATGTCAATTTACCGATTATCATGTGGGGCGGGGAATCCGCTCTTGTCCCGCGTCTTGTGCCAGTTTCGAAAATGTCCCAGGCCGAGATATCGGATTTGTCGCCGTTCATGTTCCAGTCAACAAGCTGGATTTTGGCTGTGGCATTGTTCAGGACATCCGTGCCAAATATGCTGTAAGGTACTGCAATCTCAACTCTTGAACCTGAAGAGGCACCGAGAGCGTCCACTGTCTGAATTGTCCATTCCTCAACGTTTCGGTCCAAGCCCGAGAATGATGACAAAGTTGTCTGCGTTACTTTTCCGTCCTGGCCCTTCGCTTCCAGCAGGTAATCCGCGCCTATGCCGTCGAACCAGTATCCGGTGGATGTGTCTCCATCAGCGTCGATGAATACCTTAACGGCACCTTCTCCGGATTTTACCGGCTTGACTGTCGGTCTTTGGATGTCCGGAGCCCTGGTCCTTGAGACCTCAGGTTGTGTATAAGTATAATCGGAAGATTGCGGTTGATCGGTCGACCTTGTTTCTTCTGTCACGGTATCCACGTAAGTTTCCTCAATCTCGGGAACCCACATACCGGCAAATATCTCGCCTGAAGTTTCAACCAGAATGTTCAGTTTATTGTCTTCGACAGCAGTTGTCTGGCTCAGCATATCTAGACTGGTATCACCTATGGCATCAATGCCATTCTTGGCAAGCTGGTCGTCCTGCGGGTCACCCAGAGGGAGACCTTTTCCAACCCAGTCAGCGAACGCACCGTCTATTGTCACAAGAACAGGTGCGGCATTCGCATAGGCATATGCGCCCTGCCCGATTATTACAATATCCACACCTGGAACGTCGAAGTTCGCAGAAGCGGCTTCCCTGACCATCAGGGTGCCTGAGCCGAGCGTTGCCGCACTTGTTGTTAAATTCACAAACTGTACATCGCCATTGTTCATTGTGGCAGTGTAAGCTCCGGAGCAATCCGGAACAGCCATACTGACTATGCTGAATGTTGGCCCTATTGCCTTCATCTCAAGGGAAAGCGCCATGGCTGAAGAGCCAGTTAATATTCCACTTGCCGGAACAAGGCTTGACTGCTTGATGAAAAGCAGACTGCCCAGGTTCGTTAATGGCGTATCCGAATAATCACTTTCGCCGAAAGAATCGGCCATGTAGAATACTCCGGTTATCTGGTCAGTGGCTGAAACATCAATATCTATCAGATCAACCCTTACCTCGAATTTGTCCGAGTCCTCAACGGTTTGGGCTGTGTGCGGAACTGATGGACAGGAAGAAACAAAGCCGTTGAAGTCATTCTGCGGCCTTGAGTTGTCGAATTTCAGGCAGGACGAACTTTCCACAACACCATCATGACCGAAAACGCGAATTTGATAATCAGCACCGATGCCCATTATTTTGTAACCTGTTGTAGCATTCTGGTCAGTGTCAAGGAACATTCGGGCGGTATTGCCTTCGAAATCGCCGAAGGCCTCTCCCTGAACCTGGATGTATATATATAGATTATATGAATCTGATAGCATCTTGTAATTTATTATATCTACATTTGGATTCATAGTGCTCAGCACTGAGTCATTCAGACCTGTGACCTGATCCCAGTCTCCGAATGCGCCGTCAATGCGAATCTGAGCCCTGTCAACGCCTGGCAGGGGTATGGCGAACGGAAGAATTCCTGATACCAGAAGAATAACAACCACACCGATTGCGATTATTCTATACCAGTCATGTTCGGGTTTCTGGGTCTTATAAGTCGGTGCCAGTTTTTTCTCGGTTTCATCTTCTTCGATGAGTGGCATTCCGCATTCCGGGCAAATGTCGTCACTCACATTGGCAATTGCATTGCAGAAGGGACATTCAACTCCGTAGACCTCTGTTATTTCCTCGATGAATTCCTCGGTATCCTCCTGGGGCATCAGCTCGTCCAGTGGTTCTTCTTGAATATATGGTTCTTCCATCTCGGGTTCATCATCGATAATTATTCCATCTTTGAGCTTGGCAAAGCATTCCGGGCAGGATTCCGAAGATAATGGAATAACATATTCGCATTTCGGGCATCTTATCATCTCAGGTATCTGCACCCAGCATTCGGTGCATTTGGATGTACCAATTGAAATTGGTATCATACATGAGGGGCAGTGGAATTGATTCTCTCCAAGCGGTATCTTTTCAGGCAATGGCAACTCGCTGTCAGAAATGTCCGATTCTTGAGACATCTCCTCTTCAGGAATCTCGAGTTCCGGTGTTTCCTCTGTTGACGGAACAATATCTCCGCCCACTACACCAGGGTCCCAATCCTCATCGGATTGTCCAGGTTCCGGTTGCGATTCAATTGTCGTCGTTTCGGTTTCCGGGACATTCATTTCCGCACCGCAGATGAAGCAAACATCTGTACCGACAGGCAGTTCCGCGCCGCATTCGTCGCACAGAATAGAGCCGGTTTCAGAATCCCCAATTGGTGATTCCTCTATGTTTGGACTTGCTTTGCCCTGATTGTCGGCTTCAAAAGTGAAACTGCATCCTATGCATACTGCTGCATCGGGCGCATTTCCCTCGCCGCATACCGGACATTGCATTGTCCTGCCTCCTCCATCGCCTTGATTTTCAAGGTTTTTCTTTGACATGTGTGTCACCTTTGCACATAGCCAGGATGCCCCCAGAGACTGTATCATCTGCCCGGCGATACATTTGGGACATCGTTGACTGTTTTTAGATGACTAACGTATAATATTAAGAAGTATATATAGTTTATCATGTGTAGTATTTAAATTTTGTTAAAAGTAAATAAAAGTAAAGAGGGCCTGCGCGTTTCCGCGCAGGCATTCCTGTTTCGTGTTTCAGGCTTACAGTACGGTGCTGTAGGTCATGGTTCCGCCAGCATCCGACCAGAGCCAGAAACCGTTTCCTGGTTGTGTCGAGTAGGAGGAGATCCATTGCCAGTCCTTGGCTACAACGCCGTTGAAGCCCACATCCACAACATACGAGTTGTACCACTTGGCTGTTGTCCACTGTGTGACGGAAAGCTTTGTCCTGAGACCTCCAAATGATGTGTGTGTCAGGAAGGCCGCTATGGTTCCGTCAGTGAAGTCAGAAGCCCATGGGAAGAATCCCCATGTTATTGTGAAGTTGTGCTGGTATCCAAGCATGTTCCAACCTGCAGCCACGGCTACATCAGTTACGTTCATGCCAGTTGTTGTTGCGTTGACCGCATCGAAGTGGATGACATACGGGCCTGCAAGACCAAGCCACACCCAGTAACCGCTTGTGGAGTCGATTGCGAAGCCCAGGCCTGTGTCTAGGAGGTAGGTGATGTATGCTCCGGGTCCTGTCCTGTCGGCCATTGCGAGTGCTCCGTCGTAAACCGCCCAGTTGTTAAAGAGGTATGTGTTTGTCCAGTTCATTGCGTCCTGTGCGTCGAAATAGGCGTTTGCGTTGATGTCGAAGGTTGCGTTCTGCGGGCAGGATACAAGGTTCCATCCCTGGGTCAAGTACCAGTCAAATCCGCCACCTGTTACGTTGATGCTTATGTTGTGCCAGTCCTTGTACCAGAGAGGTATGGAGAGTGCCGGGTCCAGGAAGATTTGTCCCCATGGCGTCAGGTACGGGTTTGGAATCGGTTCTACCTGTCCACCCTCGGACTCGTTCAGCCACCATTGACCTGTTGGGTAGTTTATCTGCATGACATTGACGCCGAGGTAAACACCGTCTCCGCCGCCAATACCGTCGAATTGCGTGTCTGGTGGAGCGACATAGCTGTTTGGTGCCATCGGGCTGGGCCAAGCGCTCATGTTGAACAGGCCGTCAGCGAAGGTGTAGTAACCTGGTGTGCGGACTAACAATCTGTCGATTATCTCGTATTCAAGTGTGAACAGCGCGGTAATCTGTATGATTGCGTTTGCAACTGGCTGAAGTATCCGGATGTCGTACGGAATACCGCAGGTGACATTCTGTCTAACCGGGTCGTATTCGCCGCCGACGCCTGCTGCAAGTATGGTGTAGTTCCAGCCGAGGTTGCCGTAGACCGGGTTGTTGGTCACGTTGACGTATACAGTTCCACCATCTGTGACATTGTATATGTCAACGATGTAGTCGCCGTCTCCGTCAGCGGTGAAGCCTGATGTGGTCCATGCGCTTATGGTGTTGTTGTACCAGACTACTGTTCCGACTGCTCCAGGGATTGGAACTGGCAGGTAACCGCCTGCGAGTGTTCCGTCGTACTGCAATGCAGTACCGTATATCGGCACTGGCCCAGTTGCTGTCGTGGCTGCTGCGATGACGTCAATGGTTCTCTGAGCGATCACGGTCGGCGGGTTCGCTCCTGCGTTTCCGAGATCCTCGAACTCCACCTCATAGGTTATCACGTCGCCGGCGCTGCCCCAGACTGCAAACGAGCCGGTGAAGTCAACTATGTAACTGCCCCAGTCCCATGCGTAGTCTGTCATTGTAACGTTGTTGGCCCTTGCTACCTCACTCTGGTTCCAGTAGAACAGTGTTGCTACAGAGAAGTTGGTGAAGTCAGTGTATCTCGCTGTGACGTCCACAGTTGCGCCAGCCTGTCTGTCTGCGCCGTTCGCCGGGGTACCTGCGAGGTATGCTCCTAATGGCGAGGTTGTGTCCGTTATGGTGAACGTGCTGCTCACCCATGTTGTGTTCCAACCGTCGACATTGTCCTGGCCGCGCACTTCGAACGTGTGCGCGCCCTCAGCGAACGGTCCGTCCGGGAAGTTGTATGTTCCGGTAACTGTTTCAGTTATTCCGTCGAATGTTCCATCAACTGCGGCCATTGGCTGTGCTGCTCCACCATCTACGCGGAACTCGGCTGCAAGAAGTGTGTCGGTTCCATCCGGCTCATCAATTGTTGCGTTCAGCGTTACCCACTCGCTGGTGGTGTCTCCGGCAAGACCGACTGGGTTCCACGCGGTGAGGAGTGTGGTTTCGGGCGGGAACGAAGTGCCCATCGGGTCGTTGATCCCGTTGCTGCCCTGACCGCCGTACATGGTCGTCTGATTATCGTAAACGGCTGCAGAGGTCAGACCTCTAAAGACCAATTTTGTGGAATAGTAGTAAGTGCTTCCACTGCCGGTCAATATTCCTGTGTCAGTCCAGCTCGTTCCCGTGATGGGCGCTCCTGCCGAGCCGCCTACCAGAGTCCAGTCAGTTATGGCACCGGAAACAGTTCCCATAGCTGCGTTGTCGTTCCAGGTTGCGTTCGTCGTTGACCTGTACACCTCGTACCCCATCAACTGGGCGTTGACATCAGCCAATGTCGTGGAGGCGTCAGGTGTGTACGAGAATGCCCCCATTGCTATGGCAGGCCATGTCAGTGCAATGTCACTGCCGCTTATCGATGCTGTTGAAATCGGGTACAGTTTACAGGCAGGCTCGTTGAACTCCTTCGGCGATGCAGTGCCTGTGTTTGCACAGTATGTCCAACCGACATATCCTGTGGCGTTTTCATAGATTATGGTCACTTGGCTGCTGAGTAGCCAGCCATCTACCGCATCAGTATACAAATTGTCCATGATGAAGTCTGCTTCTGTGTAATCCGGTAGGCCAGCATACCAATCATAGACCGAGCTCTGCGCAGGGTTTCCACTGAACACGTTCTGCGAGTGATCTGTCCAATACATTGTCCATCCCTCGTCTCCTGCGACGTTGGTATACTTGGCCATAGAACCGCCGGCTTCGTCGTCCATGAACGTGACGCAGGTCTGTGGGGCTGCTGCCGTCACTGGGGTTGCCAGCATTGCAAA
>JAUSPR010000225.1 GCA_030655715.1 Thermoplasmata archaeon | reverse complement strand
CACCCATACAACCACACAGATTTTCGAGCATGCAAGGGCATGTTTCTTGTTTACTGAATATTTTTCTTTACAGCCCGAGCCAGCGGAGAAAATCTTAAAGAAAAATACTCCAGCGCAGAAAATTCTAAAAGAGAATAGCGCAGCGGAGCGAGATTTAAAAGAGAAATACTTCCCCTAACCCCGTCATCACGTTCCGAACCATAGTTCGGATGCCGGTAAAACACCCCGCACAAACCGCGCGGGCATTGCCCTCACCATCGTGGTAGAACGGGTCGCCCGCCAGGACGCGCTCCGGCGTGGGGATTTCACACATGATAGCGAATATCCAGGCGAGGCTAAAATGATAGTTATAGGTTGGTTATGACTTAGTTGTGTCTGGCCCACCCACGTTTCGAAATCTCGAACCCGGCTTCGATTAATCGAAAAGTATTTATCCCCCGCAAACATTGTGCATATCATGCTCGAACGGATATTCGGCTCCAAGGCGAAGGTCAAGATATTGCGCGCATTGGCCTCCAACCCGGATTACGACATCGCCCTGGAGGATGTTGCGCGGAATTCTGGTCTTGCTCTGGGCACTGTCCATCCGGCCATTAAGGATTTGGCCGCTGCCAGGATTGTGCTTACAAGAAGGGCGGGCCGCTCCACCCTGTACAAAATCAATGTGAACCACCTCCTGTACGCACAGATAGTCAGCCTCTTCACCCGCGAATTGAACGCCCATCGGGAACTGGCCGAGGAATTTGCAACCAGAGTCGACAAGACAGGCATTGAAAGCATCATCCTCTTCGGTTCAGTGGCCAGGGGCGAATATGCCAAGGTGGGCGATGTGGACATATTGTTTGTCACGGAGAACGGGTCGCTCCCTACTGGGACCGGGAAGTTGGCAGGGGAATTCCTTGACAGGCACGACACCATAATATCTCCAATGCCAATATCGTCTCGGGAACTGAAGAATCGACTCGCAAAATTTGACGGTTTCGCGTTGAGAGTGGCGGAAGAGGGAATATTGATGTACGGTGAGGCAAAATGGCTAGAGATATGAAAAAGGCTGATGCTTTAAAATTCGTGAAACAGGCAGAAGAGTTCCTGGCGGCTGCCATGGAGAGTTTCGAATCAGGAAGGTACAATGCAGCTACATTCAATGCGATACAATCAATGCTCAACGCTAATGATGCAGCGACGATATATCATTTGGGCCAAAGAGCGTCATCGGACCATAGAGAAGCGTTGACACTGCATGCGAATGTGGCGAAAATCGTGAAAGACATCTCTCAGAAATCACGCCTTAGCCAGGCATTCGACCTACGGTCTGACGCAGGATATGGCGGCGATGTCATGATAGATTCTGATGCTGAGAAGGCAATTAAAAATGCAAGTCGATTTCTGGATTGGGTGAAGGAAAAAATAAAATAACACGAAAAAGACTTCAATCTGCTAAAACCGTTGTCCTCGCCAGTACGCGCGAGGACGACCTATTCTTGGACCCGTTCACGGGCAGTTCGACGACCGGCCTGGCCGCTGCAATGTTCGGGAGAAAATTTATCGGGGTTGACCTGGAAAAAGAGTATCTGGATTTGTCGGTCAAGAGGCTCGAAAAATTGAACAGGCAGAAAAAGCTAACGGGTTGGGAATAACTGGCGCGCCCACGTGCCAGTAATGTACCGAGCGAGCAGGTGAACCCGATTTTTCTTGTTTGCTGAATATTTTTCTTTTGGAGGGTGAGCCAGCGCAGCGAGGTCAAAAGAAAAATACTCCTGGACTTGTCAATAAAGAGGTTTGAAAAATTGAACCATCAGAAGAAACTTGAAGGCTGGGTGTAGCCCGATTACAAAAACCCACCGCTATATTGAGTACTACAGCCGCAGATACATTTTTATAGTTTTACGCATTTTCATCATTTGGTGAAAATATGGTTAAGAGTGAAAAATATCTTGCCATGGAAAACGACGCGAAAACAGCTCTGGAAGGAGTTCTGGCAGAACTGCTGGAAATCCGCCGGGTGCAGGCATTCGACAAGCCATCAGGCAATATCGGCTGGGACCCGGACATGGTGTTGACTGTCAGGCAGGCCGGGAAACAATATACATTGCTCGTGATGGTCAAATCCTCTGGAACGCCGGGCGCGATCGCAGAATTTGCAGGCAAAGCAAAAGCATGGGGAACCAGATTGTCCGGATACCCGGTCCTGGTTGCCCCTTTGATAAGTTCCCGGGGAAGGGAGTTGTGCAAGACATTGGGCCTGGGGTTTGTGGACCTTTCCGGAAACGTCTTCCTGAAATTCAACGGCATTCTGATAGAGAAATGGGGCAAGGAGGGTGTTGCCAGGGAAAAACGCCTCCAGAAACATCTTTTCAGCGCCAAAGCCACCTGGGTGATTAGGCGGCTTCTTTCAGAGCCGGAGAGAAAATGGAAATTTGAAGAATTATCCACCAAAGCAGATGTGAGCATCGGGCAGGCCTACAAGGTGGTCAACAAACTGGTTTCGGAAGGTTATTTGGAGAAGGAACGCGGCTCAATCAATTTACTGAGGCCCGGTGAACTGCTGGATGCCTGGGCCGAAATCTATCGTTTCGATGGCCAGGAGATATCCGGTTATTACTGCCCATTGAAAGACCAGGATGAAATATTCAAAGGCCTGAAATCCATGCAAAATTATGCTCTGACTCTGGGTTCGGCAGCATCATTGATAGCGCCATTCGTGCGTTCAACGGATGTTTTCATATATGTTAAAAACGACATAGATAAATTGATTGATGCATTGAACCTGAAACCCGTGGAGTTCGGAGGAAATGTCTATCTGGTTAAACCGAGGGATTTAGCTGTTTTTGCCGACGCCCAGACAATCAACGGTTTGATCACTGTATCCAACATTCAATTATACCTGGACCTTTATAACTACCCAATGCGCGGAAGAGAGCAGGCCGAACACCTGAGAGAACAGGTAATGGGGGTCTGAGAATGATTCAAAGAGTGTCAGGTGACTACGATGAGAGTTTGACAACGGCATCTTTTTCCGCCCTTCTCGAACTGGCATTGACTCTGAAAACATATGGGGATTCAATAGTCCTTGTGGGTGGCTGGGTTCCGTACCTCCTCATTGACGAGTTCGGTAGAAAGGATTTCAAACACGTTGGCTCCATCGACATCGACCTTGCGGTAAATCCCGAACAAATAGATGCGGATGCATATGCCACGATTGTGGATAAAATGGAGAGCAGGGGGTACAAAAATAGATTGGATAGAGGTGGCAGCCCGATTGCTTACAGCTTCACAAAACCAGTACAATCCCCGACGGACGGTAAAGAACATGCGATAGCTGTTGATTTCTTGACTTATGCATCGCCTGATTCCGGTAAGCACCGTCATCGAACAGTTCAGGCTGGATTGCCGGCCAGAATCGCGAACGGATGTGAAATGGCCTTCAGATTCAATTACCCAAGAAAGATTACAGGAATACTTCCGGGAAATGGAGAGGCTGAAGAATATTTTTCTATGCTGGACATACCGGGGTGCCTGGGTATGAAGGGGATTGCGTTGGGTGAACGCTATAAGGAGAAGGATGCTTATGACATTTATTCTGTGATTGGATATTGTCTGGGAAGCCCAATAGAAGTCGCCAAAATAATCAAGCCGCATCTTGACGATGAAGGTTTGAGAGCCAGCATCGATGTGATTGAGAAAAAATTTAGAAACATAAAGGCAGAGGGCCCTTCCTGGGTAGGAATTTTCACACATATCGACCAAGAGTTAAGAAAGAGAGAACAGGCAGCTGCCTATGCAACGGTTCGGGAGTTTTTAAGCCACATTTAACAAAAAGAAGAGAGTCCCCTGCCCTATTTCAGGACGTTGTCCTCGCCAGCACCAATGAAGGAGATTTAATTCTGGACCCCTTCACAGGCAGTTCGACGACCGGCCTGGCAGCGGCCATGTTCGAGAGGAAGTTCATCGGAATTGACCTGGAAAAAGAGTATCTGGATTTGTCGGTCAAGAGGCTCGAAAAATTGAACAGGCAGAAAAAGCTAACGGGTTGGGAATAACTGGCGCGCCCACGTGCCAGTAAGGTACCGAGCGAGCAGGCGAACCCGATTTTTCTTGTTTACTGAATATTTTTCTTTTGGAGCCCGAGCCAGCGCAGTGAGGTTAAAAGAAAAATACTCCTGGACTTATCGATCAAGAGATT
>JAUSPR010000223.1 GCA_030655715.1 Thermoplasmata archaeon | reverse complement strand
TGTAGGGTGTCCGATTATTAATTCTACGGTCTTTTATGAATGAATTACCTAGTAGCAGAACGCCACGAGATAACGTGCGGGGAATGTTTTTATACTTGCCCACATATATAATCGGCGATAGGTATGAGGAGAAATATTCTTATAGTAATGGGACTGGGAATCATCCTTCTTGCTAGCATGTTTTCACCGCTGGCAATGGGAGAGAATGACTCGCTACACGTCATCATGACGGTCGAGGACAGAAATTACAGCGTGGGCGATACTGTCAACGTTCAGCTGAGAGTGTACAACCTGGGTGCGCTGACTGACGTGGCCAGTGCCAGCGACATGTACCTCGGTGTTAGCACCAATCATAATTTCAATAATCCAATCAACCTGACTTTGACCAGCTCTGGCACGGGAATTTACACTGCATCTTATACAGTTAAGGCCGCGGACAACAATCGCCAATTGTATTTCTTTTACGAGATAACGCTGGGCAACGATCATGAGGAAGGCGATATTGATATTCGGGTCTACTCTATTCCGGACACAGTCGACGTGAACATCGCCGGCCAGGACACGGTGCCGGCGCACCCGGGCGACATAATCACTGCCACGATACTCACCAGGACAGGTTCGACACTGATACCCATAACCGGGTTCACCAATCTCTATGTTGAGTCACCAACCGGTCAAAGGCAGAACTATACCACATACACGACCGAGCAGGACGGAATTTATTCCATAGAATTTACTGTTCCCCAGGTCTCTGTCAGCGGTACTTACGAGATTTTCGCACAGCCAATGGGAATGGGCGACCATGATTCTGCAATGATTCATGTGAATGTGCTTGACGTGTGGTGCCATAAGGTCGCGACCGCCGGAAACACCGTGTCATTCGAGGTCTGTGTGGCTGATCTGCTGGGCGCTCCCGTGGAAGGGGCAAATTTCGTCCTCGAGAGAATTGACTCCGGAGACAATTACTATGGCACTACCAATGCCTCTGGAAAAGATTTAGTCCATGTTCCGGACATCACAGGGACGGTCTATTTTGGCGGCTATGTTCTGGCCAGCGGGCTGAATCAGACAATTTCCGGGACAGTGTACAATCAGGTTGCGGAGATGCCGGACCACAATGATTTTGACATAATGTGGGAAGGAACTGAAACAATATTCGAGCCAGATACGGATGTGACCATCCCATACGGCGCGTATGACTCGCGCCTGCCTGCCGCATCCAAGGTGATTTATTATTATGTCACTGCCACTGGAACGGATTTCGACATGTTTTTCGGCACTGGCAATCATATTGATGCTGCCAGAGAAGTAATATCTGCCGGCGTTGCCACAACCGATGTGCAGGGCAAGTTTAGCCTGGCTTTCAAGACACCCGAGGACCAGTGTGCTATCCATGTGAGATTGGAAGTTCCTTTGGACTATGCTGACTACCCGGCCAATGAGGACCATGACATTGATAACGATAAGTACTACGATGTGTGGCCCCAGAATAACTGGAATACCGAAGGTTTTGAATTCTATGCCTATGAGGGCAACCTGGACGGCGACAAGGAAGTCGGCATAAGCGGCGGAAGCTTCTCAGCGGGCAAGATTGGAACAGTCACCGTGGAACTTTCAGCAGGTACAGGCGACCCGGTGATTGCATTTTGGATCATTGGCGAAGGCAATCTTGAAACCGGTGAATTCAATGACCTGGAATGGATGCGTTGGGTGCCTAGCGGTTACCTGCTCAGGCTGGAGCAGACCGAGTCAGGAAAATACACAGCCAGCTTCCTTGTACCGGAGTTCATCGAGGACCAGGACGTCACAGTAATCTCGGGATACATGGACACGGCCGACGGAACACCGCATTTCGATTCCAAGACAATATCTCCGGGCGGCGGCTTTAACTGGCTCTGGGTAATCGTAATCATAATCATCATCGTTGTGGTGATTGTACTTGTGATAGTTATCCGTGACAGGTTCTGAGGCAAAAATCCATTAATCGGCAGCCCATATCCCTTTGCAATGGGAATAGACATCTCCGACCTGGTGGAAGCAAAGCCATGCACTCTCAAGGACCTCAAATCCAGGACCATAGCCATTGACGGGTACAATGCCCTGTATCAGTTTCTCTCCAGCATCCGTCAGGCCGACGGCACGCCGCTCATGGACTCACGGGGACGAATTACGTCCCATCTTACAGGCACGTTTCACAGGACAGCCAGTCTGTTGGAAGTCGGCATCAAGCCGGTATATGTTTTCGACGGAAAGCCCAACCCAATGAAATCCAGCACTCTTGCTGACCGCAGGCAGAGAAAAGAGAAGGCCCAGGCCCAGTGGGATGAGGCTCTTGAAATGGGGGATATGGAGACTGCTAGGACAAAGGCCCAGCAAACGTCACGTTTAACAAGGGACATGGTTGGTCAAGCGAAAGAACTCCTAGAACACATGGGCGTTCCATGGGTTGACGCGCCCGAGGAGGGCGAGGCCCAGGCATCGTACATGGCAGGCAAAGGCGAGGTCTATGCGGCCGCATCCCAGGATTTTGACTCACTGCTATTCGGCGCGCCTATTCTTGTAAGAAACATGACTCTCTCTGGCAGGAGAAAAATGCCCCGCCGCAATGTGTATATCGACGTTGTGCCGGAAATTCTGACGCTGAGCGATACATTGGCCGCTCTTGGCATTACCAGGGAACAGCTGGTGGACATCGGAGTGCTCATGGGCACGGATTTCAATCCAGGCGTCAAGGGAATAGGCCCGAAGAAGGCCCTGATGCTCATCAAGGAACACGGTTCCGGCGAGGCTGCCATATCCGAGAAAAAATTGGACGTGCCAGGATTTCACAATATCAGGAAAATATTCCTTGAACCAAATGTCACAGACAAATACACATTGGAATGGAAATCCATGGACCGCGAGAAAGTCGAGGACTTGCTTTGCAATGAATTTGAATTTTCCAGCCAGCGGCTCCAATCAACAATGGACAAGATATCTGTGGGGCAGAAAGCGCGGGCCCAGAAATCGCTGGATTCGTGGTTTTGAATTCGGCGGAGTAGGTGACAGTTTATCTAGCCAAATCTCAGAATTACTTGCCATTGAGGGCAGGGATGTTAAAAACAGATAAAATTAATATGCTTGCTGCATTACCTAAACCGGAAGGTAGAGTCAATGTCTAACATACCGGAAGAACTGAAATATACCAAGAAGCATGAATGGGCCAGAATCGAGGGCAACCGCGTTACCGTGGGATTATCCGACCACGCGCAGGAAGAGCTCACAGACATTGTTTATGTCGAGCTGCCGAAGGTAGGCCAGGGAATTCAAGCTGGCTCTGAACTGGCAACCGTGGAATCTGTTAAAAGCACAAGCGACGTTTATTCCCCTGTTACAGGCAAGGTCGTGGAAGTTAATTCAGACCTTGAGAACTCCCCGGACATCATTAATTCTGATCCGTACGGAAAAGGATGGCTTGCCGTGATAGAGTGTGCGGATATGAAATCGGCTGAGCTGATAACGGCTGATGAGTACAGGGCGCTGTTGGGGTAAGCTGTAAATCCCCCATGAGTAAATATATTATATAACCACTGACTATTAATGACCATGGAGAAGAAAAAAGGCATTATAACAATATTGGCCGTTTTTTCCGTAGCCATTGTTTTGACTACGATTTTCGTAGTCCAAGGACTCACAAGTTTTTCAGTGGAATACCAACCCCTGGAGGGTTGTGTGTATCCATGGCGGCCGCATTATACGGTCAATGACACCGAAGCCACGTTTTTCGTTCAGAACATGGAAGAGTGGAATGACTATTTCATCATCCCGGACACATACTCGCCAATTAATTACACGGAAAATCCCTATGCACTGCCAGAATGGATGCCGGATTTTGATAATTATTCCTATGCAATACTTGACTGGGGAATGAAACCGACAGGGGGCTACAGCATCGAGTTCCAGAGCGTCACCTACAAATCCGGGGCCATTGAATTCCGTTATGTCAAGCATGTTCCAGAAGGCACCGTGACAATGGCTCTCACCTTTCCAAACTCAATCATCCAGATTCCCAAGTCGCAGTTTGCTGACCATGAGATTACTGGCTATAGGTTCATACTAATCGAATGATTTACCAATCAATGGCGTTTTGCGTATTTTAGACCGAGCTCGAATGCCTTCAGGTTCATCTCAACGGTCTTGGGCGGAACAATCCTCTTCAATACTTCAAGCAGTTTCTCCTTGGAAACCGGACACTCGGCAGTCCCTGCCAGCGCGCCCAGAAGTACCGAATTGGCAGTGACATATGAACCAGCTTCAAGAGCCAGCTTGTCCGCGTTCACCGCTGTGAGTTTAGGCGTTATTTCCCGTATTTCATTGAACAGTCCCTCGACATCAGGATATTTCATCTTGCCAATGGATACGACCACTGGAACAACCGGCGAAGTGCTGGTAACGAATCTGGTGCCCTTGTTGGCCTTGGCCAGCGCCCTGTAAGCTTCCATCGGTTCAAATGCGAATATTATGTCTGCTTCGCCGTCGCCTACGAGTGAACTTTCGATGCAGCCCACGCAGATATTGCACATGACGACCCCGCCCCTCTGGGCCATTCCGTGGACCTCGCTCATGACCGCATTATGCCCCTCTGCAAGCGCGGCTTCAGATAATACTTTTGAAGCAAAAAGAACTCCCTGGCCTCCGACGCCCACTACTACGATTCGTGTCATTTGCGCACCTCCTCGTTCTCATGAATGGCCTTGAAAGGACAGACTTTGGCACAAATTCCGCAGCCATTGCAGATACTCTCGTTAATATGCACTGTTCCATCGTCAGCCAGGAATATGGCCGGACAGCCCCAGGTCTTTATGCAGACCTGGCATTTCTTGCACTCCTCTTGGTTAATTTGCCAGGTCTTGAACTCTCCTGCTTTTTTCCGGCTCCTGACTTCCAGGAGAACGCATTCCCTCTTGGCGATAATAACAGCCAATTTGTCATGGGCCAGCGCGTCTTCATAGGCTTTCTGCATCTCCTTGATGTCGGATGTGTCCACAGTGCGAATGAAATCCACGCCGCAGCCCTTGACTATATCTTCAATCGAAATCATTGGCGCCGGGTCTCCGCGGCCGTCAGTTCCCATGCCCGGATTCGGTTGATGGCCTGTCATTGCAGTGGTCCGATTATCCAGAATGGTGTAAACGAATTTGTGCCTGTTGTAAACCGCGTTCACAACACCGTGTATCCCGGAATGGAAGAATGTTGAATCTCCCAGGAAAGCCAGTACAGGCTGGTCCGTGGCCTTGGAGAAACCGCCTGCCGCATCCACGCTCGAGCCCATGCAGAGCAGGAAATCAGCCATATTCAACGGTTCCTGGATGCCCAATGTGTAGCATCCGATGTCCGAGGAGAAAATCGCATTCTCAAAGTTCTGTTTCAAGGCTCGTTTTGCAGCATAGTATGTGCTACGGTGCGGGCAGCCCGGGCATAGCGACGGCGGACGCACTGGCAACTCCTGTTTGGGCTTTGGCACGTCCTTGGGCATTAAATCCATGCCTGTTATTCTGGAGAATGCGGACTTCATGACGTCTGGACCGTATTCGCCCATGACGGAGAAATGGCCGGAGCGTTTTCCATAGACAGGAATTTCAGGCTTCAGGTCCTTGGCCAGCACCATCACAGCGTTTTCGAGAAGCGGCTCGCCCTCTTCAATTATGACCAGTTTGTCAACAGACTTGATGAAATCGGAAATCATTGCCTCTGGCAGTGGCCAGGTCATGCCCAGCTTCAGGATTTTGCCCTTTATCCCAGCAGCGGCCATTATGTCAACCGCATAATTGTATGAAACTCCGGAAGTGATTATCCCATATTCAGAACCGTCCATATCGACAATCTTGTTGAATTCCGACTTTTCACTGACCTCCAGGGCTTTAGCCATGCGCTCCAGTAATTTGATGTGACCAAGCCTGGCATGGGCCGGTATAGTTACAAATCTCCGGGGGTCCTTGTCGAATTTGCCTTTTCCCCTCTGCGGGCCAAGCTCGCCCGTATGGACTATACCGCGGACATGGTTCAGCCGAGTGGTCGTGCGCACCATCACTGGCAGTTCCAGCATCTCCGAAAGCTCAAATCCCACTTTCGTCATGTCCTTCGCTTCCTGGGCATTGGCAGGTTCCAGCATCGGTATGTTCGCAATTCTCGCGTAGTACCGATTGTCTTGTTCGTTCTGACTTGAATGACAGCCTGGGTCGTCAGCTGAAATCATAACAAATCCGCCTCTAACTCCGGTGTACGCAACAGTCATGAAAGCATCAGCCGCGACATTCAGGCCAACATGTTTCATGAAAGTCATGGACCTTAGTCCGCAGGCCGAGGCTGCGGCAGCAACTTCCAATGCAACTTTCTCATTGGTGGAGAATTCGAAGTAGACTTTTGCGTCCTTGCCGATTTCGAAGAACGTGTTTCCAATCTCGGAGGACGGTGTGCCGGGATAGCAAGCTGCAAAATCCAGTCCGGCTTCCAGGCTGCCTCTTACAATAGCCTCGTTTCCCAATAGAAACAGTCTCTTCTTTTCCTTAGTTAATAAATCATTCATAAGTCCACCAATCCTTTTGTGAATTCTTCTTTCTTGAGCAGTATTTTCCATTCCCTTGTAACGTTCTTCTGTATGGATTCCAGTTCTTCTTCAGGCAGATGTCTGAACCGACCCTGTATCTTCAGGTAATCCTTGACTGGCTTCAGTTCAGCTGGCTTCCGGCTAATATTGTAAACACCATTTTCAACCTCGTACAGCGGAACCGCACCGGTCGCGATTGCCAGCCTGCAGACCTCGATTGTCTTATCGGGCTGCATTCTCCAGCCAGTCGGACAAGGTGCATATATCTGAATGAATTTTGGCCCACGAATTTCCTTGGCCTTGCGTAACTTCTTAATCAAATCCTCTGGAAATCCGATGCTGCATGTGGCTGCGTATGGAATCTTATGTGCGACCATGATGTCCATCATGTTCTTTTTGGGCTGTTTCTTCCAGTCCTTAGTGGTGCCAACTGGTGTGGTCGTAGTCCACGCTCCGACTGGCGTCGATGACGACCTCTGGATGCCGGTGTTCATGTAAGCTTCATTATCATACATTATGTATATTACGTCAGTACCGCGCTCAACCATGCCAGATAAGGCCTGGATTCCGATATCAGCGGTTCCGCCATCTCCGGCAAAGCCGACGACCGTGACATCGGTAATGCCCTTTGCATCCAATGCCGCCTTTATGCCGGAAATCGAGGCACCAGTCACCTCAAATGCAGTATTGATCAGCGGAACTTCAAGGCATTTCGCGGGAAACGGCCCTGGCATAACAGCCCAACAGCAGGCAGGTATGCTTACAATCGTCTTCGGCCCCAGGGCCTTGAGTGTATAGCGCATTGCATGGCAGGCACCGCACCCCAGGCAGCCAACGTGGCCGGTATTCATGTACTCTTCTTCCGGAATCGTTTTTTTGGGCATATTACCAACCCCCAAGGCCTTTGACGCCTATCCATTCAATTTCCTGGTCAGCCCCATCTTTCAAGGCCAGAGTTTTCAGGAATATTTTCTCCAGAATCTCCGGAGTCATGTCCTTGCCCCCAAGCCCGATAATGTAATTTTTCATTACTGGCTGATCTGCAATGCCGTATAATGCGCCCCGCACTTCCTGTGCCATTGGGCCCCAATGCCCGAATGTATAGGAATGGTCGCAAATGCCGATGATGTTCGTCATGCCAGCCAATTTCCGAATCTCCTCGACAGGGAACGGGCGGTAAACTCTCAGCCGGGCCATCCCGACCTTCTTGCCCTCGGAACACAGCTTGTCCACGACATCCTTCGCGGTGCTGGCAACAGAGCCCATGATTAGAAGAACTGCATCAGCATCTTCGCAATTGTAGAATTCCACAAGTCCGCCGTGGTTACGGCCGAAAGTTTTCTCGAAATCTTTTTCGACATCGCGCCAGCCTTGTCTTGCGGCTTCCATGGCCTCATTAATCTTGTATCTGAATTCCATGTACATATCAGGCATGACCAACGAACCAAACCCGTACGGCTCGTCAACATCCAGCTTGAATCTCGGATTGTAAGAAGGCAGGAATTCATCAACCAATTCCATATCCGGTACGTCGACCGGTTCCACGGTATGCGAGAGAATGAACGCATCCTCGTTAATCATAGAAGGCAATCGTATGTCAGGGCGCTCTGCCAGCTTGTATGACATAATTATTGAATCCAGAACTTCTTGATTTCCTTCGCAGAAAACCTGCATCCAGCCTGTATCCCTTTGAGCCATGGCATCATGATGGTCTGCCCACACGCTCCACGGAGGGCCGTTTGCCCTGCAGATATTGCTCATTACTATCGGAGTTCGTGCGCCTGCTGCCCAGATGAGCAGCTCATGCATCAGAAGTAATCCATGAGACGACGTCGCAGTGTATGTCCTGGCGCCGGTCATGGATGCCGATATAAGTGCGGCCATGGCGCTGTGCTCGCTCTCCACATTGACGAACTGCGCCTTCATCTCCCCGGAGGAAACAAGGCTCGCTATCTTCTCGACCACGGAAGTTTGTGGCGTAATCGGATATGCTGAAATCACTTCAGCCCTGCAGACCTTGGCTCCGTATGCGGATGCGTAATTACCAGTCATTACCATTTTCATGCGACATCACCTTCCATGACCATTGTTATCGCATCTTTGGGGCATTCATGGGCGCAGATTCCACAACCTTTGCAATGCCCCAGATCGAATTTCGGAAATTCATCGTCATTCATGCTGATTGCCACATCAGGGCAGAACTTCCAGCATATGTTACACTTGATGCATTTTGATTCATCAAGCACTGGCTTATTAGTTTTCCAGAAACCGGTTCTGTTTGATGATGAGTTAACGCTGGTTATTGGGGTAAGTGGCAAATCTTGATATGTCTTGTAAACGCCTTTAAGCTCTTCTTTGGTCAATGTATCACCACCGAGTCATATGCTTCCCTGGCTGCGGCAGCGTTCTCCTCGATTTTTATGGGTACGTTCTTCTTCACGCTCTGGATAAGCGATTCTATTCCGACGACCCCGGAGGCCTTGGCAAAAGCGCCAAGCACCGAACTGTTTACGATTGGCGCTGCAGAGCTGCCAAGTCTGTGCTTTATGGCTATGTCAGTAGCAGGCACAGTTGCCAGCTTTCTATCATCCTCAAGACCGAGGTCCTTTCTTAGCTGGATTGGGGATTTTTTCGTATTCACCAGAATAAGGCCGCCCGGCTTCAGGCCTTCAGCGATATTAACCGCGTCCAGTAGGGACGGGTCCATGACTATGACATAGTCTGGGGCATAGATTCCAGATTTATTCCGGATCTTCGTATCTGCGATTCTCGTATATGCAGTAACAGGGGCTCCTCTTCTTTCCACTCCGAAGAATGGAAATGCGGATACCTCCTTGCCTTCAAGAAAACTCGCTTCGGCAAGTATGGTCGAGGCGACTACTGCGCCTTGCCCCCCCCTGCCATGAAAACGTATTTCAATCATTCAGGACACCGGGTCGATAATGGGTTTCCATTATTAATTATAATCGCCGTTTATGTAAGTGGTCAGTCTTCTGAAATTTTAGATTTGTTAATTGTAAATTTGTTAATTGTTGCTGAGAATATGCCCGTTCGTCAATTATTCAATTGAAAATTACCAAATCGTCAATCCGTATCGTTTCGCCGAATACTTACCGAAAACGAAAGTCAAGGAATGAGCAATCTCACACAAGGATTAAATATCCCGACATGCTATTTGCATAATGTGTTCGAGAGGGGCACGACCGCGCCCCGACACGAAAATCGAGGGGATTAACATGAAATATAAGTTATTAACCGCAACGGTATCGATAATGTGTGTTTTGATGATGATAGCCATGACCTTCCAGCCTGCGGCTGCAGCCCGTGGCTCAAATGGGATGATCATGCAGAAAGATATATTCATTGATGAGGATGGAAACACTCATATGGTATACAGCCAATTTGTTCAATCTCATGGACAAGTGGCCAATAATGTTATCCCCTCATGGCAAACCGAAATATTTTATAAAAATGATATTGGTTCCCAAATTCCTGGGCACGCATGGAATACGCCCGTTCAAATTAGTTATTCAGAATCAAACTCTCAATGGCCCCAGGTCTCAATCGACGATACAACAGGAATAATCTATGTGTCGTGGATTGAAGAAAAATCACATGACAATAAGTTCTGGTATGCAGGCAGTTCAGATAATGGCATATCATTTACAACTCAAAGATATGGTGCTGTTGCACCCTGGCCCGTTGCGCCTAATCTAGACATGGCTGCAAATGATGGAAATTTATTGCTTACTTGGAAACCACACAATTCATTAGCTTTAACTGCTGATATTGATTGTGATTTGATTCCAGACATCAGCGATGTCGAACCGATGATATACAACACTGACAATTTCGCGATTGACATGACCCCTGATGTCATCGCCACGGATAACGAGTTGGGAGTGACCGTCGCAATTGATTATGTCGGGGATGTTTACGCAGTCCCAACGGTATCTTCGGCAACCGGTGATTTCGCCATATCCACAGGCGATTATATCGAGATAAATCTGGAAACCGAGGCGGAATTCTCTGCGATTATCAAGTTGCCATACACTGATGTTCCACCGACCTTAAGCGAGGACTATTTGAGAATGTACCGCCAGGTCGGAGATGATTGGGTCGTGGTCACTGATTGGGAACTCGGGGAATTCACCGGAATCAGCACCGAGAATGGGTACGTATGGACTCAGGTCACGCATTTCAGCACGTTCACATTAGCTGACGCAAGCTTGTCGGATGGAGATGAAGATGGACTCACCGATTTGACGGAAGATACTGTTCCTTGTTCGAAACCCATGCTTTCGCTGACGGAAAGCGATTTCAGCAGCACTATAATTAACACGAATCCGTCAGACATTACTTTTCTCAACTTCAACATTGAAGCCTTTAACAGTTTCTTGGCAACAAACGCCATCATTGAAATATCATCCTCCACCACAACGTCAGTAGAAGATTTGGAACTGGACATCGGGAACGACGGAACAATTGACTGGAGAGCCTTAGTTCCATTCGAAGGTACATTACGTTTTGGTGCAATCAACGATGCATTAAGCGATTATCTGTTCAAACATCATCAGAACAATGGAGTAACAAGTGTGCAGATTCCCTTCAACTTCAGTTCATCAACCCCTGGCGCGTTTACCATCAGTTATGCACAGATAGAAATAGAGGACGTCACAACATGGAACACCAATCCAGACACCTCTGG
>JAUSPR010000222.1 GCA_030655715.1 Thermoplasmata archaeon | reverse complement strand
CACCCATGGGTTTCCTCCGGACTGAGTTCAGCAGGCTGATTTCCGGGCCTGTTTGAGGTATATCAACCATTGCGACAGCCTGCGAAGAAAACCTGGGCGGAAAAACATGTCATTGAAACATGGACATTCAAGCTTTTACATAATGGCCATCGGGGCTGCGCTATTATTCGGAGCAAGCGCTCCGTTGATCAAGCTCATGTTGAATTCCATGGAACCGGTAATGCTGGCTGGTATTCTATACATGGGCAGCGGAATCGGGATGGCTCTTGTGAAGGCATTCCAGCGAACAGGGAATACCAGAACATCCGAAGCATCACTGGGCAGGGGAGATATATCCTGGCTCCTTGCAGCACTGGTCGTGGGAGGAATAACTGCACCCATAATTCTGATGTTCGGAATCGACAACACACCCGCATCGACAGCCGCATTGCTTCTCAACTTCGAGGCTGTTGGGACAGTGCTCATTGCCAGGCTTATGTTCAGGGAACAGGTCGGCCGCGGTGTCTGGATGGCTTTGTTTCTAATTACATTAGGCAGCATCCTGTTGTCCATCAACAGTACGGATGGCTGGGGTCTGTCACTTGGGGCATTGACTGTCCTGGCGGCCTGTTTCCTCTGGGGTTTGGACAACAACCTGACAAGGAATATTTCCGCCAAGGATCCAATCATGATAGTAACTATCAAGGGCCTGGGAGCGGGGTTGTTCTCCATTGCCCTGGCCATTGCGATTGGAAATGATTTTCCAGAACTCTCGGTTATAGTCATCGCATTGTTCATCGGGTTCCTGTGCTATGGGCTCAGCCTCTTTCTTTACATCAGGGCACTCAGGGGCCTGGGAGCAGCCCGAACCGGGGCACTTTTTGGAACTGCGCCTTTCTCAGGAGGATTGTTGGGCCTCCTGATTTTCCATGATTCAATAACCATTTGGCTTATCGTGGCCTTGCCTTTGCTCATCTTCGGAACAATCCTGATGTTCAAAGAGGCGCATGAGCATTCTCACAAGCATACAGCCGAATCGCACGAACACAGGCACGCCCATGATGATAGGCATCATGACCATTCTCACGAGGGTCCAGAACCAAAGTATTCTCATTCACATTTCCATTCACATGGGGAAGTGAAGCATGAGCATCATCACATGCCGGACATCCATCATAGGCATGAGCACAAGAAATGATGTAGGTATTCGAGGTAAACATTCAAATACGATTCAGTTAATCCGCACCCATGGGTTTCCTGGGCGAGAAAATGAAAGAGGCCAGGGGCAGACCGATAATGGTCGGTTCCAGCTTCATGACGGCAATTTTTAACACCGTGGCATTGCTGGTCATCGCCAGGAATGCTGGGCCAGAGATTCTCGGGACACTTGGTTTCCTTATTGCATACATGGGTTTATTCTCGTTCGTCGGCGACCTGGGCAACGGGCTTGCATTCGAAAGGGTGCTGGCCAAGGGCTACAAATTTTCTGACTGTTTCAGAGCATTCGTCATGGCAAAGGTCAAACTGACAGTGACGATGGGCGTGGTCGCAGGCCTCATGATTGCCCTGTACATTTACCTGCTCGCCCCTGAATCGCACACACCATTGCATCCCGTTTCAATGTTCTTGATGCTGGGCTTCTTCATAATGGTGAACCTTGCCTCCATCTGGGTCGTGGCCATGTGTGTGAGAGGCAGACGCGCTGCGCCGTACGACACCCTGGAAAGTATTGTTAAGGTAGCCCTGGTGGTTGGATTGATATGGTTTTTTGCGCCCACCGGCGATCAGACAATAATATTCCAGCTGGCATTCATCTATCTCATATCGGGAGCAATCGGCATGATGCTGGTGCGCAACAGTGCCAGAAGGCTGAAGATGGGTGAATCAAATGAAGAAGTGGAAGTGGAATTTCAGGACACGGCCGCGAAAATGATTCCATTCATCGCCTTCACCGCGCTAATACTGAATCTTGACAAAGTTGTGCTATGGCTGTTCTCGGACTTTGAAACACTTGGCATTTATTTCGGAGCACAGAGAATTACGGTTTTCATCGGTGCATCGGCCGTTACAATCGAGCTAATACTGGGAGAGGCACTTTCTCGTTACATCCAAAACAACAAGACAAAGGAGATATCCGAGACCCTGCGAATGACAGAGAGGTATGTTTCCCTGGTAGCCATGCCAGTAACCGCGTTTTACGTTCTGTTCTCGGATAATCTTCTCCAGGCTTTCCTCGGGGACAATTTCATTGGCGGCGGGACAACGGTCGCATTACTGGCCGGTGCTGGACTGTTCGTCGCGATGTCAACCCCGCATATTTCCTACCTTGTGAGGGCAGACAAATTCCGGGAGCTGGCAATTATCACGGGTCTGGCTTTTGCCGCATTCATTGTCGCCTTGGCTCTTCTTTTACCAAACCTTATTCTCACACTTGAACACATGGACGGGACCGCGATTGCTGTACTCGTGTCTGCGGCAACTGGCTATGTCGTAGCTAGGTATCTCACATGGAAAATTCTGAAATGCAAACCTCATCCAAAGATACTGGCGCATATTTTGTCAGCTGGCCTGATGATGGCCACGATAGAATTTTTCATCTGGTATTACGGAATCGAGTTAGAATTCGGATTCCTGCTTATCCTGGCATTCCTGGGATTCTTCGTATACATACTGTGCCTTTACCTGACTGGGGAAATGATGAAAAGAGATTATTACGAGTTCAGGAGATTGACAAAGCCAGAATGAACAGATAAGTTCGATAAATGAGCAGATGTGCCGTCAGAGATCGCCTGGCACCGTGAATTTTATTAGCATAGTATATCAAAGCCACAATGCTTTGATAAGTCAGGTGCCAGGTCTATACGGTTCGAACTTCCAGCACTTCCTGATGAATTCGACAAAGGAACTGATGTGCCGTGATAGACCGCCTGGCGCCGTGTGTTTACTAGCATAGAATATCAAAGCCAGTTAGGCTTTGATAAGTCAGGCGCCAGGCCTATACGACCTGAACTTTCAGCCCTTAATTGATTATACCTCATTTTCAGGGCCGATAGTTCAGGTGTTTGTTCTGGTAATCCTTTATAGCAGCCCTCAATGCGTCAGCCGAGAGATTGGAGCAGTGCATCTTGATGGGGGGTAAACCGTCCAGCTCTTCCGCGACATCGTCCCTGGTCAATGCGAGAGCCTCATCCAGGGTCTTGCCCATGGCCAGCTCGGTGATCATACTGCTGGTTGCTATTGCCGCACCGCATCCGAATGTTTGAAATTTGATATCTGTAATAATACCGTTCTCAACTTTGATGAAAATTTTCATCAGGTCTCCGCAGGTCGGGTTGCCAACCTCGCCCACGCCGTCGGCGTCCTTCATTTCTCCGACATTCCTGGGATTCATGAAATGGTCCATGACTTTCTCGCTGTACATTACTTTCCGCCTCCGTGGCCGAGCGGCGACATGGCCCTCAGCTTTTTTACCACTTTCGGCACTGCCTCAAGGACAGTGTCCACATCCTCATCGGTATTGCCTTTTCCGAGCGTGAGTCTGAGCGAGCCATGCGCCTGCTCGGGCGTGAGACCGATAGCCAGCAGCACATGTGATGCCTTGAGGGATTTGGAGGAGCAGGCTGAACCGGTGGACGCAATTATGCCCATCATGTCCAGATTGAGGAGGAGCGCTTCGCCCTCGATGTATGAAAATCTGAAATGTGCATTGTGAGGTAATCGTTTCTCAGGATGGCCGTTAAGATAGGAATCATCCAACTCGGCCAACATGCCTTTTATAAGACGGTCTCTCATGGCCTTGACCCGCGGAATTTCCGTTGTCAATCCGGCCTTTCCTATTTCCATGGCCTTTCCAAGACCGATGAGACCCGCCACGTTCTCGGTACCGGAACGGAGGTTCTTCTCGTGACCGCCGCCATGCTGGACCGGTGCGAGTTTCAGGCCTTTCCTGGCATAAAGTGCACCTATGCCCTTGGGCCCGTATATCTTGTGACCGGAGAGAGATAGCAAATCCACGCCAAGGTCTTTCACATCGATTGGTATCTTGGCCACGGCCTGGACTGCGTCAGTGTGAACTAATGCATTCTTCTCATGGGCCAGCTTGACAATATCCTTCATATCCTGGATAGTGCCGATTTCATTATTTCCATAAGCCAATGATATGAGAATTGTATTGTCCCGAATCTCCTTTTCAAGAGTCTCAAGCTCAACCTGGCCGTATTTGTTTACCGGCAGGAAAGAAACATCAAAGCCGTTCTCCCCCAAATAATCCACAGTGTGGGTAACCGCATGGTGTTCGATAGTGGTCGTGATTATGTGGCCGCCCTTTTCCTTCCTTCCGAGGGCTATGCCCTTGATTCCCAGATTGTCGGATTCTGTACCGCCGGAAGTGAAAGTTATTTCCTCCGGAGCAGCTCCGATGGCCTTGGCGGTCTGGAGCCTTGCCGTATCAAGCGCGGCCCTCACTTCCCTACCCTCTGTGTAAATGGAAGAAGGATTTGCAAATTTTTCAGTCAGAAACGGCATCATCGCTTCCAGCACCCTCGGGTCTATGGGCGTTGTGCCTGAATGATCCATATAGATTCTCTTATGTGTCATGGTTCCATCAACTGATAATATCAGATTGGATTTAAGGATATTGCCTGTTTTTTACAATCTGATGTAATCAGCATGCCCCCCGTAATCACATTGCTCCTAGATTGCTGATTACGGGTATTAATTGGGAGTGGTTGCTTTATTATTGCCTACCCAGGGCGAACGCACATTCAGTTATGATTTAGTTTGTGCGTTCACCGATTACTATCAGATTGTTGCGAGCCGCATGGCCACTCGATTAAAATTATTAATGTTGTCGTGCCATGGTCGAATTCGCTGCATATATTTGCCACGAATTGAATTCAACTTGACGAAAATTAAACATCTGGTCTACCATCCCATATATCAGTTCCAGCCTTTGCGACCATGCCTCGCCTGGCATTCAGGAAGCATTTTATTAGGGCGGGGTTGTGACCCGAAAAACGTGTGAAACCGCCATGCACCGTTCATATCAATGCATATGAAATCAAAGCTAATAAGCTTTGATAAATCAGGTGTATGGCCTATTCACGTAAACTTCCAGCCCAGGCTGCAAGCACCAGTCAATTTAGGGGCTGGTAGTTTATGGAACCGGGTTGGTGACTTGGAGCGGAGCGAAATCGTAGGGGAAGCGCACACGCAATGTAACAACAAAACAATGTCTGAACAAGAGATATATCATATCACTTTTTAGCATGTTGATTTTTATAAGAATTAAGAGATAGAAAAGTCTAAATAGTAGATAAATTATGTAGGTTTAATAGCTAAAAGCATGAGGGGATAATATGAAAAGTTTTCTTATCGGCGTAGGAATGAAAAAGACATTCGCGATTTTGACTGTGATAGTATTGGCAGTGGGGGCGAGTGCTGGTTATATGAGCATAAATGGAGACATAGATGTAAATGAGAATAGTAATAACCCCACAGTTGATGAAGATAGTAACACCCCCACTCCAGACGAAGATAACAATAATCCTATTGCGAATGGGTACATTCAGGATTTTGTAGACGACATAAATGAACTAAATGCCGCTATTCAAAATTTACCCAACTCAGCGTTTAAATATCCCCCAGAACAGCGAAAAAATGCTTTTGCAAATAAATTAGATGCAATCATAGAGTTAGCGATCAATGGAAATTACACCGAAGCCTTGAATAAATTAGAAGATGATATAAGGTCAAAAATGGATGGAGACCTAGGGCATGAAGACAACAGTAGCGGTCACGGGAAGAAACCGGAAGGTCATTACGCTGGCAATGACTGGGTCATAGACAATGACGCTCGAGAACAATTAAATGCATTAATCGATGATATTGAAAATGCTGATTACGATGGAGATGGGCTATCTTATTGGGACGAAGTGAAAGTATATGGAACAGACCCGTTCAATCCAGATACTGACGGAGACGGTATGCCTGATGGTTGGGAGGTTGAAAATGGACTTAACCCTACAGTTGATGATTCCATGGGAGATAGAGAACCAGATGGTTTAGTAAATTTGGCTGAATATTTGAATGGAACGGATCCAAACGACCCGGATTCAGATGATGATAACATCAACGATGGCCCAGAGGTTTTAACGTACACCACAGACCCAAACGACCAGGATACGGATGACGACGGATTAGATGACGGGGATGAGTTGGATTATTGGAACTCAAGGGTTGATGCAAATTGGGATGATGATGTAGAAACAACAATGCGGGGAGGAGATGGAATTATCAATATTTTGGATCCCGATAGTGATAATGATGGATTATTGGATGGCGTTGAGGTAAATGGATGGGATATAACAATTAAAGCCTCCCCCCAATCAGTAATACACGTTTATTCTGATCCTGTCTTAACTGATACAGATATTGACGGTTTATCAGACCTGATAGAACATGATGGTTGGGATTTGATTGTTTTTGGCATTACAATCCATGTTTATAGCAACCCAAGTTCCGCGGATACGGATGGCGATGACGTTAGTGATCTAGAAGAAAAGAATATTAATAGTGATCCATCAAACACCCATACATATGGTACATATTACTCTGACGCCACCCGCGCAGGAACAAGATCTGCCACAGGCGGAACGGTTTGTTCTGCTATAAATGATGGGATAGCCGAGAATGTGTACATAACGGACTTCAAGGAAAGACTTATAGGAACGGGAACATGGGGTTATGAACTTCACTTTTATCAACCAGATGATACAGATGAAATGATTACTGTATATGTAGGCTCAGTAGATGCTAATGACGTTGCAGAAACTCAAAATTCGTTTAGTGAGATTGTCCTAACCCAGCACCCAGGTGCTACAGATGACTCAGAAAAGAAGTTTTACCCATCGGATGCTGATGGTGAGTTTTCATACCCACTCACATCTGTATGGGGCTGGTATATGCTTCAACTCACCTACACGGTAACTGTGAGTGATATGTACTTCAAATACAATATTAAAGATGCCTCGAATAACGATTTACAGCTATCATGGATAAATTCTCCAGGTATCACTATCGAGACAGAGATGACATTCCATGCAGAGACAGATACTTATGCATATTTCAAAGGAGGTGCCTACAGCAGCACATCCCCTGGTGATTACAGTTTTGTACATGAGGTCAAAGTGGATGGTAACCTTTTGTATGAAAAGGCGTTCGACCAAGGCAAATACAATTTCCCAATTGGATATATTACTCAAGGGGATCATACACTCCAAGCTAAGTGGGAGTGCGATGGCAATTACCCCGCAAAATATTGGGAGCACATCTGCGAGCACAGCTTTGACCCTGATGATGTAAAAAAGAGTTGGGACACCGTTCAAATCACATACATGGGCAATATGCACACCAAGGATTACGAATGCTGGTCTGACGGTGTGGCTGTTGAGCCTGCTGTGGTGAGAAGAGGCTCGACCTTCATGGTGGTAGGCGAAGACAGCTCATACAATACAGGCAATGGTAACGTAAAGGTATTTTCTTCGGGCAGTAGTACAGAGGTATCATGGGCGAGTTATAAAACCAAGGTTGAGGACTATGCAGGTGGCTATTATGTTGGCGGGACATTTACAACTAAATACAGAGAACATTGGGAAATCACAGTGCCATCTAATGTTGCAGTGGGCAAATATGACTTGAAGATGTACGACGCTAGCAACACCCAAATTGGAGGCACAACATCTTTTTATGTGATATTTGATCCTTATCAATTAGTGGGTACTTCCTTTAGAAAAGATATCCTTGAAACATTAGTATATGATG